>JBJECS010000088.1:0-19551 GCA_051871335.1 Muribaculaceae bacterium
GATGCTCTTTCAGTGATATTACTTCACCATTATAGATACAATGTTCGCTGCCGGAGAGTGGATGCCCTCCAACTAAAGCACATCCAGGAATTTTACTTAGCTCTCCTTTTACTTTGTCAATCGTCGGGTTGCTTGAAAATATAACCATGAGCGGCTTGTCTTTCTTTGACAATTCATGCCATCTCTCAATTGGAATCCGTTTTAGAATGGTTCTAATTAGTGTCATTTGAGTGTTTTGAGGTTGATTGTTTCAGAATATTTTAGCCACTTTTTTCATCATGTCGATTCTCGGGTCGTTAGGGTATTCAGTAGTGTGCCTTTTGATGGCTCGCCGTATTTCGCTAAAGAAACCGGGTATTCGGGTAGCATCGGCATCAATATCTTTAATAGCGTCAAATAATTCTGTATACGTCTTAACGGTATATTTGCCTTGCACACCATATTTGTTGAGATTTATGTTGCGTTTATATTCAGGAACAAGGATGTAAAATTCGACAGGGCGAGGAAAATCTTTAAGGTCATCTAAAGAGTCGAATTGTTCAGCATACTTTTGGAGTTGGTTGGTGATTTGTGGCTTGCTTTTGATTTTAACGCTATTTATTCCGGAGTGTATCTTGTTTTCTATAACAATGGTGCGGTGGGTGGTCTTTACCACAATATCCATATTGTGAAGTTCTCGGTAAATGTCTATCACCTTTTCATCGTTATATGCTTTACCGCTTGGACTGAATAATTTCAGCAATGGTTTCGGGATGTGTAGGAATAAGAATGCGATAGCATTTGAAAAAGCAATTTCGTCGTCGCCTCTGCCATACATTGTCTCAAGAATTGAAAAATCCATCATCCGATTCTTGCAAATGTCTCCGTCTTCGCATTTGAATCTTTTGATTTCATCTAAAAGGAGCTTTCCTTGTAATTCTCCGCTTTCCTCGATTTCTTTGATTATATCCCAAAGAATATCGAAGTTGCTGTCTCCTTCTTCTGCATAAATCTTCTGTGACATGTTCGGACCTTTACTTAGTCCATACTCTTCTCTATATGGGATAGTGGTATACTGTGTAGGAATAAGAACTTTGTCTGCTTCGTATGTGACGTAGATATCTTGTTGTTTACATCCTTGGAAAATTTGAGCCATAGTCTTTCCTGCGTATGTTTCAGTTGTGATTATTGACTGCTGGATTTTAGCATTCTCTGCGTCGTTGTTTGGAATGTAAACTTCTCTCAGCCCTGTGGCGATTGAAACCAATTCGAAATATTTCTGTCCCGGCACGTTTCGTACATTTACTACTGCACAAACTTTGCCCTTGTGTGCGTTTGCAAATGTTCCGTATGCCATTAGATATACGAAGTTTCTGCCTGAGTCGGACTGGAAGTAATTTACAAACTCGTGTCCTACATTGTTCTGGAGATAGCTGCCTGTAAGCATAATGTTGACTACAATCTCACGTTTAGGTGTGTCCATACTTGATTTCATTTTTTCTTTTAAATGTATATAAAAAACGCCCATAAAAACTTTATGAAATTCAGGTTAAAAATAGTTAAACTAAATTTTTTTGGATGGTCTGTGAGCTTAATTACTTCCCTCGGGCACCGGGAAAATTGGTTTACTGTGGAAAGGGCATGCCTTGACTTTGATTTGTGAGGAACGAAGGATAAAGGAGCCTGTGAGATGGCTGATTTGCAGCGGTGTTCGTTACCATAAGACCGGCGGAGATGCGTTTCGCTGTGGCGCTGTGCATCTTCTATGTCTGCAGGTGTCGGCGTGTGTATATGCCGATGCGAAACACTGTCTTGCTCATGCGTGGCGCTGTGCAAGGTGCTGCGAGTAAAAACCGGTCTTGTTTGGCGAATTTCCTAGGTTCATCAGCAAGAAAAAGTTTTACCCTTTCTGTATGTTTGGCAAATTTAACGAGTTTTTCTGATGTAGCAAATTTTTTCGATATGTTTTATAACATGTTTGGCGGTATTTTAGGTGTTTGTGTATTGTGTGGTGAATTGTGGTTTTATGTGTTGAAAAATTATTATGCAACTTTTTGATGTTAAAAAATGGGCGAAACCGTGAAGATTTCGCCCATAAGGTTATTTATGCTGGTGTGATGGTTATTTAGTGACTTTTTCAAGCCATTTCACCATAGACAGCATGATTGTCATTGAGATTAGGCAGAATCCGGCGAAAACAGCCCATGTCATCCACTGGCTTGGGAAGCTGTTGAGCATTGTGACGCCGAGTGCGATGAATAGGTTTCCGATGGCGGTAGCGGTGAGCCACAAGCCTTGGCAGATGCCCTGGAGGTGCTGCGGTGCTACTTTAGATACGAATGAGAGCCCGAGGGGTGAGATGAATAGCTCTGCTACGGTGAGGAAGAAGTATGTTACGATGAGTACATACGGACTTGATTTCATAGCCATCTTTGCAGCTTCGGCAAGCCCCTTAAATTCTTCGCCTGAAGGGTAGTTTTGTGCAATGGCGATTATTGCAAGGAAGATGTATGCGCAAGCGGTGACGAACATACCGAATGCTATCTTGCGAGGGGTGGAAATTGCCTTTCCTCGTGCGGCGAGGAATGAGAATATTACCATGATAATCGGTGTGAGCACGATTACGAAGAATGGGTTTATGCATTGCCAGATTTCAGGCGGAATGGCGTCTGTTGCCACGAAGTCGCGGGCGAAGACGGAGAGAGATTGTCCGTTTTGGTGGAATGAGAACCAGAAGAATACTGCAATGCCGAGCACAGCGTAAAGTGCGTACATTCGCTGCTTTATTTCTGTTGCGTCGTTTTGAATTTCTTGTGATGAGGTTTTTACTGCTGCTTTTTCTTTCTTTGCAGGGTCCGGGAGCCGTTTCATTACAGCTGCGAAGATGGCGAGAGAAATGAGCATAGCCACAACAGATGCGATGAATGAGAAGTGAACACCTGTGTTGAAGATTTCGAGGTAGTTTTGGCAGAATGTCCAGTCAACTGCTCCTGTGTGTCCTACTTTTTCAGCGAGTGCATTGAGGTTTGCGGTGTCGTCGTCAACGAGTTTTTGCTCGATGAATTTGTGACAGAGTCGCGGAAGGTCGGAGTTATAAGCGAGGTTGTGAGCCTTTAGCCAAAATTCGCGGAGGAGTGGCGCTACGAAAGGCGCAATAACACCGCCGATGTTGATAAATACGTAGAATATCTGGAAGCCGGGGTCACGTTTTGATTTGGCTTTTTTAAGTTCTTCTTCGCCTTTTTTAGCGGCTTCAGCTTCGAAGTTGTCGTACATTTGTCCTACGATAGCCTGTAGGTTTCCTTTGAAAAGTCCGTTACCGAATGCGATGAGGAGGAGAGAGAAGCAAGTGAATACGAGAATCCAGGATATTCCGCCATTGGCGCTACCAAAGACCGGGATTGAGAGGAGTCCGTATCCGATAGCCATCACAACGAGTCCTGATACGATTGTGGTCTTGTATTTTTGAGTTTTGTCTGCAATCATGCCGCCCGGGAGGCTGAGAACGTAAATCAGGAAGTAAAATACGGCGTAAATCCATCCTGCGGCGTCGTCGCTGATGCCGAACTTAGAGCAGAGGAAGAGAAGGAGAACGGCGTTCATGATGTAGTATCCAAAACGCTCTCCCATGTTTGCAAGTGCTGCGGGAATGAGTCCTTTAGGATGTTCTTTAAGTGCTTTTACTACGTAGAAAACGAGCAATGGCACTACTATAATCAGAATCCCGATGAGTATGGCAAGGGTCTGATTTGAGTTCCAAAAGTCTGTAAGAGATTGTAACATAGTGTCTTTGTGTTTTATTGGGGGTTAATAATATTTTTGGAATTATGAGATGGAATTGTTTTGTAGAGCAGAGGGTTTATGCGGATTTTGCCTTGTATGCGAGGGCGTACATTCTCATCTGCTTGACCATAGCCGCAAGTCCGTTTGAACGAGTTGGGGAGAGGTGCTCTGCGAGCCCGATTGCCTGAATGAAATGAAGGTCAGAGGCAAGGATTTCGTCTGGAGTGTGTCCTGAGAGAACTTTAATCAGGAGCGAGATTATTCCTTTGACGATTATGGCGTCGGAGTCTGCTGTGAAGATGATTTTGCCGTCCACGAGTTCTGCATTCAGCCACACTCTGCTCTGACAGCCCTCAATGATGTGTTCCGGAGTGCGGTATTTTTCATCAATGGCGGGGAGAGCGTTTCCGAGGTCTATGATGTAGGCATATCGGTCCATCCAGTCCTCGATGTCTGTAAATTCATCAATTATTTCTTGTTGAGTTTCGTCTATTGTCATAGTTGGAATTTTATTTATGATTATAAATGCAGTTTGCCACTACTTGTCCTACTGCTTTGAGGGTGTTGATGTCGATGTTTCTGATATTGTCGTCAAGTGTGTGCCAAGTAGGGTTAAAGCTGCCTGTTTCGTTGTTCTTGTTTTCGATGATGTCGATAGCAGGAATGCCTGCGCTGTTGATTATGACGTGGTCGTCGGTAATCGCGCCTCCGGTGGCGTTTATGAAGCGAGTGGCATATCCGGATGAAGATGCAATAGACCATACTCGGTCTACTACAGAGCGGGCGTAGTAGTCAGACAGGTATTCGCGGTGGAATTTGGCGTTTCTGCCGCCTACCATGTCCAGCAAAATGGCGTATTTAGGCGTATTTTCAGCGGTGTAAGGCATAGATTTTACCCACAGCTGAGTGCCAAGGCACCAAGAGGAGTCGTCGCCGGAAGCACCGGAGTCTTCTGCATCTACAAATAGGATGTCAATGCCAATGTTTTCAGGCATTTGGCTCCCTAAAAGCCTTGCGATTTCGAGGAGAACAGCCACACCGCTAGCTCCATCGTTTGCGCCATCTATGGGCTTATCGTGATTTTTTTCATTCGGGTCTTCGTCAGCCCAAGGGCGCGTGTCCCAGTGGGCGAGAAGAAGGATACGGGTGTTACGTTCTGCGGCATAGCGTCCCAAGATGTTATATACGGGTATTTTCTTGCCTTGTGCGGTCTGTGCGGAGGTGGATTGCACATCAACGTTTGCACCATTAGCCCTGAGTGTATTTGCGAGGTAGTCTGCGGTAAATTTGTGAGCATCGGTGCCCGGCACACGCGGACCGAAATCAACTTGCGCCTTTAGGTATGCCATGCATGAGTCTGCGTCAAAGTTAACGACGTCAAGCGACTGTTTTTCCGCAGTCTCTGCCGCAGCTTTCCCGGTATTGTTGCCGCAAGATGCGAGGAGTAGCGCCAAGATAATATAAATCAGAGACTTATTCATCTAAAACAGTTGCTATAAGCGTGGAGATTGCCTGCCATGCGCCCCAGAGAATGAAAAGGTAACCGAAAATTTTGCAAAGCACTTTTGCACCCTTGCGTGCGTTGCGGTTTTTAATCATCATTTCCAAAAACCATGGTAGGGCAAGGAGGATGATAAATCCGATGACTATTAGTGTTATAGCTGTTGTCATTACTGTTGTTCTTTATATTTACGGAGTAGAGCTTCAACGTCAGAATCTTTGATTCCGGCTTCCTTAAGGAGATCGAGATAAGCCCCGAGCTCTCGTGTAACTCGTTCAATTCCACGTGTATTCCCTTCGGCAACGTATGCGTCAAAGCAAGATGCGGCAACTTCATACTGCCGATGAGCTTTGGCGAGTTTGCCCATGAGAATGGCGCGGTCTAAGTCGTCCAAGTCGTTGTAGATTTTCTTGGCGGCGGTGTAATCATGTCGAGCGATAGCCTCGTCGGCAGGTGATGACGTATTGCGAGGTGGTGAAGGAGGGGTGGAACCACTATTGCTGCCGTTGCTTTGAGGAGTGTATCTGCCGGAATTGTCAGTCGTCTTGTTCCCTCCGCCGCGTGGTGTTGTAGGCAACATGGCGAGCATGGCGCGAATGTCATTGTCGAAGTCGTGAATGCCTTCTTCACGCAAGTTGTCTCTAAGAAGGGTGATTTCTTGTCTTGCTTCGGAAATCATACCGCTGTCTATAAATTCAGAAACTTGCGCGCGAGTGGCATTGACCATCGCTCTCCATCCGCTGAGGACGTCGGGCTGTTGTTCCTGTCTTTCATCGCGCGGATTAGGACGCACGAAGTGTGGAGGCTCTTTGCGAGGCGCCTCGCTTGTAGGATTATTTTCTTTATCCTGTTCTTGCTTGATTTCAAGGTCTTTCAGCTGAGAGATAAACAGGCGTATATGGTCGTCGTGCTCATGATAATCTACTTTAGAAGTCCTACTTGCGTAGTCTTCAAGTTCCATAATGGCACGGTCGAAATTTCTTTTTGGTATGAGTACGCACTCAATGTGTTGCTTGAGGTCGGCATATTCGCTGTCGAGCTCGATTTTCAACCTACGATAGGGGTCAAGAGTCCAACCGGACGCGACCATGTCGTTGATAATATATGCGTCGAGGCTTTCCTGCGATTTGTCGTCTACGACGCTGACGCTGTCCATTTCACCTCGGAAAATAGACATGAAATAATCAGTTTGTAAAGCCTTGTTTCGTATTACGAAAGTAATGTCGTTCAGGTGAATACCGTTAGTAGCATATGCGAGGCTACGAATGTCGGTAATTACGTTTTGTGAGTGAGAGTGTCCTGTACATGAGATGTCGTACTTGCTAATGAAGTAGTCGTATCTGTCGTCGTTAATTCTGATGTCACCGGCATTCTCTGGGCTATTAGAATCGATGAAGTCTACAATTATTTGCTGCAGACGGTCTTCAACGGGAGAGAAATCGATAAAAGGGTTGTAAGCCTGAATTTGCTGTTTGATGCAGTTTACACCGGCAGCGATGCGCGGGTCGAGTCCGAGTCCGGCAAAGACGCGAGAGTTAATACAGTCTTGTGCGTCTTTAGAGTAAAGCGATGCGTTTATGTCACCGCTGTTGTAGTCGAGGACCATGCAATAGCGGCGGAAATTGTTAGCCAGCGCAGTGTTAGCGATAATTTTATTAGTATCAAAGATGCCAATGTTGCCGTAACGCTCACATTCTCCGGGATACCCGTTTTTGAATAGGTCTAAGACCTGTTTTCGCTCGTCGGTGGTCACGTCAGGTGCGAAGTCAAAACCAACAGGGACTTCGGCTCTGATATCAGCTATTCTGTTTCCAAATTCATTTTGGAGAAGATTGTCGAGTATTGTCTCGATGGCGACGTAAATGAGAGTTTTAGCCGGGTGATTGCCTCCGAAGCGCTGATATGTCTCATTTCCCTTTAGGAGAGAGAAAAGTCTAAAAAAACTGTTAGGTAGATGCTTTTCGTAGTGTTCAAGAGCGGTAGCGCCAACGTTTATAGTGTTGTTTATCACACTCACAGCCAATGGTATAGGGCGGTCGCATCCCCTAAAGGGGAGCAACCGTTCTATTCCATCGTCGTCGCGGTAGTGAGCTACGGAGACGGAGTTGTGAGATAGACGCAATGAAATGAAATACTTCATTATCGGTGTCAAAAAAATAATGTTAAGAAGTATTCTCCTGCGAGAGAAGAATACTTCTTAGGTTTTAAGCTAAATTATCCTTAAAGAATTTAGTACCTTCCAGAATGATAATCGGAGCGACGTAAGCGAAAGGCTCGTCTTGCGAGATTTCGTATTTGCGTCGAGCGTTTCTGTATTCCGGCAGGTTGATGATATAAGATTCGATGTTCATCTTGTCGAAAGCCTCCATAAACTGAGCCTTAGTCATCTTGAGGTTGAAGATAGTAGAAGCAACCTGGAAGAATTGAGATGTAAAGTTCATGAATTGCTTGCAAGAAGGACCGTTACTGCCCGGTGTAGAAACGAAGTATTGTCCGAGGTCAGCCATCATTTCCGCGGTAAGGATATGGTCTGCAGGAAGCGGAGTCTTGCTATAATCTTCGTTAACACGAGCAAACCCATTCTCACCGATGATTTCCACAGCTGCGTTTTTAGAAGGGATGTAAAGAGACGTGTTAGAGCAAGCGAGACCCTTTGAAACTTCAAACTTCACGTCTTCGTTAACGCTGCCGGAGAGGTTGATACGCGGCCACCCACGGAGGAGGTGCTTAGCTCGGTCCATACCACCCATACCGATGATAAACATGTTTGTGTAGTATTTTTGAGCGGCTGCGAGGTCTGTAGTGCTCCACCATTCAAAGAGCCTTGCTCCCTTACCGGCAAAAGCAATGTTAACCATAGGTAAGTCGTTCGGGGCAAGAGTAGTCTCATTAGAGTGCTTGAGCTGGTGAACGAGTTTTGCGGTTAGCTGACCGGCATAGAACATAATAAGACCTGTCACATAAATGTTTACGCACATCAGTTCCTGGCAGTTCATAGTAATCTTCTCGTAGAAGAACTTGAGTTGCTCAGGGGAGAGGCGGTCAACAATCTGCTCGAAGTAGTATGGAGCTGTTTCCGGTGTAAATTTGCTGTTTTGTCCTGCGGAAAGTCCTTCGATGTGGAGGTTGTACTTATCGCAGATTTCAAGGAGAATATTGCGGAAATTAGGCGAGTTTTTGGTAGCCTGTGCAACATTCTGTGCAGCGAAACGGATAGAGTTTTGCTTAATCATCGTAAGTCCATTACCGCTTGAGCGAAGTCGGCAAAGGGCAGTGATGTCAGTAGTACTACCGCCAATATCGAAGCAGAGAGTCAGAGTGTCGTTGCCAATGACGTTTGTTGTACCGGCAGCGAGATAGTTTGCCACGGCACACGCTTCAGGCAGAGCTTCAGGAACAGAGGCATTTTTGTTGTTTAGCGGATGAGGTCTGTATTCAATGACAGCCTCAGGATTTTCGACGGTGAAGTGAGCGCAACCATTGTTTTGGTTAGTTCCATTGTCATCACCCCATCCGGAGCCAACAAGGTCTTTTCCAAATTGCGGTGCAGTCTGCGCAGCCGGTTGTGCCGGAGAATCACCCCAGCAAGAGTCTAAAGAAGAGTCACCCCAAGCGTCAGTGATAGTGTTTCCATCAGAGTTGCCGAGGGTATCGTCTGACTGCTGCAGTGCGATAGGGTCACCGAGGTTTACGTTAAATGCCGCAACATTCAGGCTGTAAGGCTTGAGCTCGTTGTTCATAATCGGGCTTACGCTGCGAAGGCTTCTCCAGATGTTCTGGTATCTCTGGCAGAGGTTTTGTGACATAGAAGACGGATAAGACCATTTAAGCTCAGTAGGCACCATTCTTACGCCGTTTACACCAACGAAAAGCTGAGCGTAAATTTGTAGCATGAGCGTGCGCAGGAAAGCAATTTTGTGCGCTTCGTCCTCAAGGTCTTCAGTCCACTTCATGTCGTTTACGAGAGTGACATTTCCGCATCCCGGGAGGTTGATACGAATAGAGTATCGTTCAACGCCGTCGATAGGGAGGTTGCGCACGAAGCATGGGAAACCGCCCTTTACTTCCTTGGAGTACATGTCAATGTCTGTCTCGTTTTGCGACTGAGCTACCATTCGGCTGCGGTCGTGGAGCGTGAGGATGCTCTTGATGGCATTAGACGGAATTGATGCACTCGGGAAGAAGAACAGATTGCTTGGAATAGCAATATCTGCAGCTTTTGAGCCGGAGATGAGCGAAACGCGGAGGTTTTCAAAAATAAATCCCTGAGCCTGCTGCTGTTCTCCGCGTGGGTCGTAGTAAGCGATAGAAGTGTTAGTACTACCGAAATCGACTCCGAGGTTTACTTCCCTGATGTTGACCATTCCGTTTTGTGTCATATCCTGTGGGAAACCGTCTCTGTGTCCTGTGTCGTAGCGGATGATTAGGAAACCACCGGAAGCTTTGGTCGTAGAAGTGAGTTCAACCCCCTTAAACGGCTTGTTGCTCTCGTAGATTTCGTATTTATAAGTTTTGTCTGCGATGCGGGAGTCAGACACGATAGGGAGCTTAATGTCAAGTCCGTCTTTGCTGTCGCAAACTTGTCCTTCTTGAGCGAGGAGCAATGGCTTGCCGTCAGCGTCTTGCAGGATGCGCATTTCGTTGTCCATATCTGCAACGAATGGAGTTGCTCGGTATGGGTAGTTGCGGTCCTGGACGTTGTGAGGGAGCTCTGAATAAAGGAAATATCTGTTCCACTGCTTAGACACAAAGTTAGGCCAGATAATGATATCCTTGTTTAGGATACGGTTTGCCTGACGGATTGTGTAAGCGCGCTCGCAGTTTTGATAGCTATTGTTTTCAGAGTTTACGAGTCTGATTGTGACGCGGAGGTGCTTTTCAGCGGCTTGAGGGTCGTAAACGGCTGTAAGCTCAGAGCTTATAGCGACGCCTTGACCTGCTGCACCAACGAGTGCGCCAAGGTTTTTGCCGAATACTTCAAGTCCTTTCGGGCTTATAGGCAGAGCAAAGTAAGCAAATTCGTTAGAGCCAACGATTCGAGCCTTAAGGAGGAGAACCGGCAGCTTGCTGACGTCTGTATCCTGTGGGATGATGATGCGTGCGATTTCGCTTTCTTCCGGCAGGAGGAGCTCCTGTGGGTCGAATGGGATAGCGTTTTCTTTGCCGTTGTCGTAAATGTTACCGTCAACGCCCCAAAGCTTGTTCTGATAGTTGAAGAATGTGCTGTAAGGGAGATTTGGCACCGAAGCGTTGTTAGCGTCACGGAGCTCAAAAATGTTAACGGTAGGGATTGCAATGTCGTCCATTGCGTACTGGCGAGAAGGCATCTGTGCGTATTCCACCATCTGCTGTCTCCAGTCGTGGAGGAATTGCGTCAAATTTGCATAGTCGACAGTATCTTTGCCCGTTGTGAGCTCAGATTCATTGTAGTATTGAGCGACGAGCGGAATGCGCTTGAGGAGATAGTTTACGTATGCGTAAAGAGTGCGGAGGTGGCTGTTACCGATGTTGCCCTCGAGCGGGTCTTGGAAACGACCTGTGTAGTGGTTAATCCAAGGTTTGTCTTGCGCGAAATTGTCGGAAATATGATATCCGATAGAAGTGAAAACCATAGTGTCGGGTGACGTACCGGCAACAACTTGTCCATCGTATTTGATGATGTCAATAAATGGAATGTTTGAAGACTGGTCTCCCTTCACCTGGTTGCACCAAAGAGTTTTGCCCACCATGAGCATGTTGCCGAAAGCACCTTTAGGCTCGTAGATGTTACTTGCGTTTTCGATGGAGCCACCATCGGAATATTGCATATCTACGCGGCGGACGTTAAAGTTAGGGTAGTCGCATGCGATAGCCGCGATGAGACCTTTCCACTCGCTTGCAAGCTGAGCGTAATAAGTCTGAAGATTGCCGTTGCTAATTAATCTGCCCTGGTTAGCGCAAGCGGCAATAGCAGAGCGGAAAAGGTTAACTCGGGCGAAAACAGTAGGAATACCGGATACGATAGTACCCACATCCACTCCCTCGTCGTTAATGGTGCTGGTCTCTATGCTGCTGATAAAGCGTTCCTGCTGGTCTATGAAGTGCCAAGAATTGAGGTCGGATGACAACTGGTTGTTACCCGCGGTGTCAATTACTAAGGGTTTATCTGCCATAATAGTAAGAATGAAAGTTTAAGACTCGAATTTGTGTGCTAAGCGGATAGCGTTGTAAATGTAAGCGAGGAACTGCTCTTTGATAGAAGCGGTGTTTTGCTCCTGTTTTACTTGAGTATCCTGTCGTAGACCTTTGATGAAGATGTCGTATTGTGAGCTAATAAGTCCTCCTTCAGCCCAGTTTTTCTCAGCCTGGTTGTCGTCGAAAATCTTACCCGGATTTTTAGCGATACGCTTCATCTCGTTTGTAGCCTGAATAAAAGCGTCGTTTCTGAAGATAAACTTACCACCATCAACAGAAGCGCGTAATTGATAAAGCCACCCGGGCACAACAATATTCTTCTCGGTGTTGATATAGAAAGCAAAGTATCTGAGATATTCCTCAATGCTGTCAATATCGTTTACGTCAAGTGAGTCGTAAGTCTTGTCACCTGCGTCGCTGATTCTCAGGATGAAGTCTTGTAATCCGTATTTAGCCTTGTCGCTTGATTTGTTGCCGAGAGCTGCAGCTTCGCTGGCGAGTACGACATTAGCAAAAGAGAAGAACTGCGCGATTTTCTGCTGGAACTTCCTGCTGTCGTCGGCAAAGCTTTCCGGGGTGAAATTGAAGAATTTGCCGCTGTCGTCTGCAGCCACAGTACGGTAGTAGCATGGCATGTTTTCTGCGTTAGCGTCAGGAGTGATGTCTTCTCTGTTGAAGAAGTCGTAGGCAGCCATAGCGCACATGAGCTCAACTACATGGCAAGGGTTTCTCTGTTCGTTTCCGCCGGTGAGGAGTTTGCCGCCGCTGATGTCTTTACGCATACTTGCAGGCCAACCGATATGGTAAAGTCTTCTGTAATAAGCCTTTACTGTAGGGTCTTTGCGGTAAAATTCCATAGCCGCCTGGCTGTTGAGCGCGAAGTTGCTTGCAGAAGCGATTACTTTCTCCTTGCTTCTCTGACTCGCGTCAGGGTTAGGAAATTTAAAGTAGTCTGTGAGAAGTGAAGCGCCGAATTTCACTAAATCAGGGTTTAGAGTGTTGGCACCGTCGGAGAATATGCGTACAGCCTCGTTTATTACGCGGGGAACGACAGGGATGGAAGAAGCTCCGGTACCTCCGAAAACAGAGCCGAAGATGAAAACGCGGGCACCAGCGGCGGAGTCTTGGATTTTAGTGATAAATTCGCGGAGTTCTTTTTCCTGTGGCATAGCGTCAGCCCCTTTTCTGTGGGCATTAAGCGCAGATTCAACGATACCGTGATACATTAGCATGCTGCCAAGGTGAGTCTGAGCGCGGTATCCGTGAGAAAGGTCAAACTTCTGAACAGTTTCCTTGTCGAGGAAAAGGTCTGCCAAGTCTTGGTTGTCGTTATCGTCATCTCCTATGTTGGCAAGGTTGCGGAATGAGCATCTATTGCCGGCATAGTCTGTAGAAAACTTGTGTAGGTTTATTTTAGCAGAGAAAAAAGTCTGACGATTAGGAGTACCACCAACCTTGTCGGCAGAAGAAGTCTTAATGTCGTTATATAGGTTAATCAGCTTCTCGGCGCGGTCTTTGTTACCGTTGCTGCTGTCGGTGTCAATAGTCAGGATGTCGATTTCCTGTCCGTCGAACATACCCATAGCGCAAAGGTGGACAAAAGACTCGAGGCAACGCATGCCAGTACCACCGATAGCGATTACGAATAATTTGTCATTCATAATGTAATTTGTTTAAATAGTTGAGCAATAATCGCTTAATCTATTATTTAGAACCAAGTGCCGAGTTTTGAGCGCTTGAAAGCGACGCTGAGAACCCATCCGATAGCGATGAAAGCAATCAAGACGGCAATGGCAGAGTAAACGTTTTGCATTGTGAGTGCGTCAACAGCCTCTTTGACTTTTGCAGGTCCGAGTCTGCGGAAAGTGTCTTCAAATCCGCGAATTTTGGTGAAGAAGTTGAGTAGGAAAGACGCAATAGGGGTCAGAATGGCGAAAATCCAGAACCATATACGGCGTACTGACTTGTCACCACCGCCAGGGCGATAGTTTACAAGCAAAGCTGAAATGATAGCAAGAACGAGAAATCCTGCAAGGACTATTGCAGCCCAAATCCAAACGTCTGCTACTGTTGGTTGTGCGGTGTTAGCTGCAGTCTGAGTTCCGATGCCAAGTTTTCCTGCAATGGCAGGTGGTAAAAGTAGGTGTAACATGATTTAGTGTTTTTTGTTGGTTATTGTATTATTGTTATTATTTTTAATATTGGGCGTGGATGTAGAAAGTGTATACTACTTTGCCGATAGGGCGAACTTCCTGCAGGGCGAGGCGGACGGATTCGCTGAGGTTGTCGTAGTCACCCCACTTGAAAAGCGGTTCAAGCTCATCGGCGTCTTTGTCGTCGACGTCTGCAATTACGATGTCCACGCGGAGGAGGTCTCCAAGCTCTGCGCCGTTAATTTGAGTTCCGTCACCAAATTTCTCCCAGTCAAAGTCGAGTCCATATTCGCGGAAACCGTCGAATGTGACAGGTGAAGGGTATTTTTCAGAAGGGTCGTCTTCAAGCTTGAACATGTCTTTTACTTCAGACATTGGAGCTTCGGCGTATGGGAATTTGTTGTTGCCGTAGATGTCAAAATAATTGTCCTCTGCTCCTTCAACGTGGTTAGCGCGCTGATTTTCGGCGTAAACGTAGTTGAAGTAGTTTGTATAGTCTGCCTGTGCGTTGCTGACTTTCACGTCAAGCTCAACATCGTCGTAGGCAAAGTGGGTGAAGTCAAAATAAAAGCCTTGTATGAAGTATGTATAGCTATAAGGGGGATAAGGCTTAGACTCGTATTGCATTGCATATCCGTTAGATACCACGTCGGAGTATGGCACTGTGAGCGGATAGTATTCCGCCTTGAATTTCGGCATTGCTATATAACGGTCTTCCATGGAAATGTCTTCCTGTACGCAGGTGACATTGTCTAAACCGTCTTCGCCGTGATAGTTGCCACCCTTGTTAGCAGCGGGATAGTTTGTTTTTACCTCGTAATAGCTGTTGCTCATTACGAATTTCTTGTAGTTTTCGGGTTTTCCCTGGAGAGCGCTTGTGATTTTGTCAATCAGTCGGTTAGGGTTGCCGTCGAAAATGGTGAAGAAAAGCTTTTTGTCTTTTCCTTTTTCCTTGTAATCAACGATAAGGAATGTGATGTTGCGGTCTTTTTTTAGCCAATCGACGAAGAAACGCTTAGCGAAAGCGTTTTTCATGATTTTGTTCCCGTCGTATTCCTCATAGTCAGTGATGAGGACGGCGGGCTTGCCGTCGGCTATTATTTGCTCGAGAGCAGTTCTGATAGGGGCTTTTTGCTTAAGGTATTCTTTTGGGTCAATGGCCTTGTTGAAGATGTCTTCAGGTGTGCCTTGTATGGTATCCATTTTACTGTCTGCGAGGCGGAAGTATGCGCAGCTGCTGCCGGAAAGCGAGTTTAGGATAGTGCGGAGCACTTCTTTAGTGTCGGCATCGTCGTAAGCGAGGTTTACTCCGTCAGAGAAGTCGATGTAAGCGCAAATGTCGCTTGGCATGGTGTCTTGGAGTGCAGCTTTTGTGGCTACATAGTCCTCGATAAACTCAGATGAATACTGTGCAGGCGGAAATAGCCCGGTGTCCGAGCCTCCACAATTTGTAAAGAATGTGATGGTGGAGGCGAAAAGAGCCACTTTGCCGAATAGTTTAAAAGCCTTTCCTTTCATTGCAATGTAAGTTTTTTTATATTTAATTTATTGATATTAAGCTGTTTAAATTGGATGATTGCATAATGTGTATGCGCACACCTGTTTATTAAAAGGCAAATGTAATAATTTTTTTTGTTTTTGCAATGTTTTTTTTGAAAAAAATGCGAGAGTGGAATTGGGTGAAAGGCTTAATGATTGACTTGATGATTGGCTTAAAATACAAAAGGCATTCTCACGAATGCCTTTTGTAGTGACTCGTACAGGATTCAAACCTGTAACCTTCTGATCCGTAGTCAGATGCTCTATTCAGTTGAGCTAACGAGCCGGTTCAAAAATGTATGCACAAACAATTTTCCTTAGTGACTCGTACAGGATTCAAACCTGTAACCTTCTGATCCGTAGTCAGATGCTCTATTCAGTTGAGCTAACGAGCCATCCTTGTTTGCGTTTGCGACTGCAAAGTTAATACATTTTTTTTGAATGGCAATGAAAATTTCTGAATTTTTTTTCAAAAAAATGTGGTGGTGTTTTTTACTTTTTGGATTGAGTTAGGTCTTAGTAGTGAAAATTGACCCAAAAATATACTCACGGATGCTGACTTTCTTAAATCATAAAAACAGAGAAGAGGAAAGGTTCACAAGAATTGTGGATGCTTACCGTGAGTCTATTTACTGGTATGTTCGCAGGCGTGTGATAAGCCATGAAGATGCGGATGACGTGACACAAGAGGTGTTTATCCGCGTATACAAGTCGCTTGACTCCCTGAAGGACGAGGCGGCAGAGAAGGCGTGGATATATCGCATAGCGACGAATGAATGTAATCGCTTTCTGACTCAGAAATATCAGTCGGCTGAACTAACAGAGGAAATTTCCAATGGTCTGATGGAAGGTGAATACATAGACTATGACGACGCGATGCAGGTGAAGTTTCAGCGCGCATTGCAGACCCTCTCGGAGCGCCAGCGCACAGTGTTTGACCTCCGATACTACGAAGAGATGCCTTATGAGCAGATAGCTCAGGTTCTCGGCTCAGAAGTATCAACGCTAAAGGCTACGTATTACGTGGCAAAACAGAAAATTACGGATTATATTCTTAATAGTTAAATTTTTGAATATGAACACTTTAGGCAATGAATTTGAGAAAATAGGGCGAAAGACACCTTTCACCGTACCCGAAGGGTATTTTGATGCACAGAGGGAACGTCTGCTAAGCATCAGCAGCCCAAAGAGCAATAAATTCGTAATGTTGCGTCGCATAACAGGTGTGGCGGCTGTGGTTGCCGTGATTTTCGCTGCAACATTCCTTTTCTGGAATAACGACCCGGTGCCGGCTGTGGGTGGTGATTCATTGGAGGCGTATCTGTCTTCCCTTTCAGATGAGGAACTTGCCCAGGCAGTGGATATGGCGGAATACGACATTTTTTTTGAAACTGATTCAATTACCAATTACTAAACCACTTAAGACATGAAAAAGATTATTTTATTAGCACTGATATCGCTGTTTACGTTTTCTTCGGCTCTTGCTGAAAAGAAGTGTGAAAGGCAGAAGCCTACGGAGGATGATTTTCGCCGTGAAGCTTCAATAATCTCGAAAAAGCTGAAGCTTAGTACTGACAGCGCAAAGATTTTTGAGGATGTGTATGTGGCATACAAAAATGAGGTTATAGCGGCTATGGAAAGCCTGAATAAGGGTGACTGTGATGGCAGGCAGAAGCTCACGGAGGAGCAGATTGACGCCAGAAACCGTGCTCGCCTCGCTCATGCGCGCAAGATGCTGGATATACGCGAAAATTATTACGACAAGTTTGCGAAGGTGCTAAAGCCGTCGCAGATAGACAGAATGTATAATATTGAAAAGAAACTTGTAGACCGTAAGCGCCATGAAATGGAGCAGCGCAAGGCAAAGCGCGACCGTGATGCTAAGCATCGTGGGGATTTCAAGAAGAAGAGAAATAAGGCTCGTGCCGAATATCTTGAGAAGAAGTCTAAGCAGTATGCGTCTCGCGCCGAGGTGTATGAGAAAAGGGCTGAGCGCTATGCAAAGCGTGCCGAGCAGTATAAGAATGCGGCAGCAAGCAGCAATAGCTGATATAAGTTGATTTTTCGGATATTTCAGCTTGCAGCCGATATCTGAAAGGTCTTAAATTGAACAAAATAGCAACACTCTTCATAGATTTAAGGAAGCCCGGAAACGGGCAATTTGAAACAGGCGGAGCGGAGTCAATTGTGAAATTGGCTCCGCTTATTTTTGCTTAAATTTTCGGTAAATAAACAAAAGTTTATTATATTTGCGAAAAAATTTAAATGACAATATAAAGAAAGAATAGAATGGTGCAGAAAAATACACATACACGATGCTTTTTCAAAGCTCGAATAGGAGAGTTTCTTCAGTTGAACGCAACTGGAGTCTTTGGGACTATAGTTCAATCGTATCATGGCAATGACTCGACTAATATGAATGAGGCATGGATGGATGAGGTAATTATTATGCAGGAAGTTTTAAAATCATGGCAAGAAGATGATGGGTATATTTTCTTTGAATATGATATACCGAGACTTGGAAAACGTGTTGATGTTGTGCTTCTTTTGAGGGGTGTTGTATTTTGCCTTGAATTTAAGGTGGGAAAGAGAGAAGCGATGCAGTGTGATATGGAGCAGGTCCTTGACTATGCGCTAGATTTGAAAAATTTTCATTTATATAGCTCAGACCGTCCAATAGCGCCAATTCTGGTGCCGACAGAGTATGTGCGAGCAACAGGTAATGTCATTCCATCGGCATATGATGATGCAATTTATAATCCAATGATAACAGGTAGACGACATTTACGGGAAATGATTGGGCGTGTATTGGAAGTTGGTGAAACGAGTTATGATAAATCCAGGTGGGGATATAACTGGCTTATAAGTCCATATTCACCTACTCCAACAATAATAGAGGCAGCTCGCACATTGTATGAAAATCATACGGTGGAGGATATTACGCGCCACGAGGCGGATAAGGTATCTACAGATACTACGATATCGTATCTACTCGAAGTGATAGAGCGGAGCAAGTCTCGAAGAGAGAAGAGCATATGTTTTGTGACGGGAGTGCCTGGAGCCGGAAAGACGCTTGTTGGCCTTGACGTGGCGATTAAGCAGTCTTATAAAGATGGTGCAATGGACAAGGAGAATGGGGCAGTGTATTTATCTGGAAATGGTCCGCTGGTGGCTGTTTTGACTGAGGCTCTGGCAATCGACAATAGAAAGAAGTGCGTAGAGCGAGGAGAGCGGAAAAATCTGTCAGATTCACGTCGTGAAGTGAGTGAGTTTTTACAAATAATCCACCGATATAGGGATAATATGCTGGCAAAGATAAAAAATCCTGTGGAAAATGGTAGATTAGAGATAGACCCGTCAAAAGCAATTAGGTATGGAGAAACCGGATATGGAGAGGTTGAGCATGTGGCGATTTTTGATGAAGCTCAGCGGTCGTGGACTCATAAGCGCCTTTCAGATTATTTGAGGCGAGGGGGAACATATGGAAATAAACTGAAAGTTCCAAATTTCCCGGTGTCCGAGGCGTCGTTTTTGATATGGTCATTAGACCAGCGTGAGGACTGGGCAGTGATAATCTGTCTTGTCGGTGGAGGTCAGGAGATAAATACGGGTGAAGCTGGAATATCGGAATGGATAAAAGCACTAAATACAGACTACAAGCATTGGAAGGTGTATATATCGGGAAAACTGACAGACTCAGAATATGCAGAAGGTCGAGTCAATGAGCTATTAGCTGAAAATGAAAATGTTACGAAGTGTGATAGCCTTCATCTGGCAGTAAGTCTTAGGTCATTTCGGGCTGAAACACTATCAGAGTTTGTGCACTCTTTGTTGTCGTTCAAGGAAAATACAAGTGGACTGTACAGAGATGTGAATGGTAGGGGTTATCCGATAGTATTGACGCGTGATATTAATAAGGCTCGAGAATGGCTTCGAGGAAAAGCAAGAGGTTCTGAGCAGACAGGTATTTTGGTAACAAAGGTGGCTGCAAGGTATAAGCCCCAAGCTGTCAATGTGTTGGCTCAAGGAGATGAAAATGCTGTTCATTGGTTTTTGGAAGATAAGACAGATGTAAGGTCGTCAAATTATCTTGAAGAGGCAGCGACAGAAATTCAGGTGCAAGGTCTTGAGTTAGACTATGCGTGTGTGTTGTGGGACGCAGATATGCGCTGTGTTGGAAAAGATTGGCGTTATTATAAGTTTAATGGGCGCAATAAGTGGAATCCGGAAAATAACCCGGATACTCGTTCATACATGCTGAATGCGTATCGTGTCCTTTTGACACGAGCAAGGCAGGGACTTGTGATATGTGTTCCGGAGGGTAATGACCGCCTAAATTCAGAGGGTTTTTATGAGGATGGGACTCGCCTGCCGGAGTTTTATGATGGGACGTATGAGTATCTGAGGTCTTTGGGAATGGAG
>JBJECS010000089.1:0-3687 GCA_051871335.1 Muribaculaceae bacterium
TCAAACTGCCCTCCATAGGTGACGAAATAGTTTTCAGGGAGCTTGACGTTTTCATCAACGAGCTGCTGAATTTTGTTTACTGCGCCACGAAGGTCGCTGCCATCGATGTTAGCCGAGATGACAAGGCGTCGAGAAACGTTTTCGCGGTTGATGGTGTTAGGACCGGTTGTAGAGACGATGTCAGCGACATAACTAAGAGGAATTTTGCCTTTGTTGCTGTCAATCATGAGATTAGAAATCTGCTCGATTGAGCTGCGGTCGGTCTGGGCAAGTTGTACAGTCACGTCAAACGGAAGTCCTCCTTCGTAAACCTGAGAGACAACTTTTCCGGCGAGCATAACGTCGATAAACTGAGTGAACTGCGAAATTGTAATTCCGTATCTTGCAAGCATTTCGCGGCGAGGGATGATGTCGAGCTGAGGGCGTCCAATCTGCTGCTCGATATTTACATCGACAATACCTTCAACATTCATCATCAGCGCCTTGATTTCATTGCCGAGAGCATAAAGACGGTTAAGGTCGTCGCCAAAGAGTTTTACAGCAATCTGTGCTTCAGTACCCGAAAGCATAGCGTCTATTCTGTGAGAGATAGGCTGCCCGATTTCAATGTTAACGCCCGGAATTTCAGCGAGTTTGCTGCGAAGTTCGCGAACAACTTCCCCACGGCTCCTTCCCTTATCGAGAATATAAGGCGCCTCGATTTCAGAGACATTGACACCGAGAGCGTGCTCGTCGAGTTCTGCGCGACCTGTTTTTCTTGCAACAGTCTGAACCTCAGGGACAGACAAAATCATTTGTTCTGCAATTCTGCCAACTCTGTCGCTCTCCTCAAGCGAGATACCGGGAAGCGTGCTGACGTTAATTGTGAAAGAGCCTTCGTTGAAGGCGGGGAGGAAACTACGCCCGAGCGTGAACATCAGAGCGAGAGACAGAACGAATAGCCCAGCGACAGAACAGAGGACGGCGCGTGAGTGTTTGAAACTCCAGTCAAGTCCCTTACTATAAGCGGCTTTGAGGCGAGAGACCACCCAAGAATCCTTTATGCTGACTTCGTCGGAAGTCTTACCTTTGAGCAGGTATGAGCAAAGGACCGGAGTGAGAGTCAGTGCGACGACAGTGGACGCTATGAGCGCGACGATAAACGAAACTCCGAGCGGGATTAACATTCGACCTTCAATACCGGTGAGGAAGAACAGTGGTAGGAAGCTGGCAATGATAATCAGTGAAGAGTTGAAAATAGGCATACGGACTTCGGTGGAAGCCTTAAAGACCACGTCAAGCACCGGAAGACGTTCACCATCAGCGAGTTTGCGATTTTCGCGAAGCCGTTTGTAAACATTTTCGACGTCTACGATAGCATCATCGACAAGCGAGCCGATGGCGATGGCAATACCGCCGAGAGACATGGTGTTAATGTTAAATCCGAGAGCGTGCAGCACGAGAACCGAAATGAGGATAGACATTGGCAATGCGACGACGGAAATAATCGTGGTGCGGACATTCATGAGGAAGAAGAACAGGACAATTATGACGAAAAACGCGCCCTCGAGGAGAGATTCCTGCAAGTTAGAGATAGAATTGTCGATAAAAGAGCTCTGCCTGAAAATGTCAGTGGAAATATGGACGTCGCCAGGAAGGTTGTGAGCAGTGGCGGCGAGCGTTTCCTCGATTTTTTCCGTCAGCCCGATAGTGCCAACAGCGGGTTGCTTAGTCACAGTGACGAGAACAGCGGGTTTTGCTCTTTCAGACGCGACACCAAGCTTAGGCGACTTGCTTCCGATAGCAATTTGAGCGACATCACCGAGCAAAACGGTGCCGTTTTCATCGCTACGGACTACTGATTGAGCGATGACGTCCGGTGAAGAAGTGTTTACGTCGCCTTTGACGATGTATTCATTTCCGTATTCGTAAAGTACACCACCAGAGGCATTTGCGTTGATGTTTTCTGCAGCGTCGAGAACTTCTTGCAGCGTGACGCCGCAATGCCGCATCTTTTCAGGGGAGATATGAATCTGATATTCACGTACATCTCCACCGATGACAGCCACCTGTGATACACCACCGAGGGAAAGCAGCCTCGGACGTATTACCCTGTCAGCCATAGTGCGGAGGTCGAGGAGTGAAGTTGAGTCAGCAGTAAGACCGATAATCATGATTTCCCCGAGAATGGAAGACTGAGGACCGAGAACAGGAGTCTCAACGCCCGGAGGCAAAGACTCGGCGACAGTAGAAAGTTTTTCAGAGACAATTTGTCGGGCAGTGTAAATGTCTGTGCCCCAGTCAAATTCAACAGAAACGACAGAGAAGCCTGTGGCGGACGATGAGCGCACACGACGAACACCGGTTGCCCCGTTAACGGCGGTCTCTACCGGGAAAGTGACGAGTTTTTCAACTTCTTCGGGCGCAAGCCCTTTAGCCTCGGTCATAACGACAACAGTAGGAGCGTTGAGGTCCGGGAAAATATCGATTTCCGTTCGGAAAAGGACAACAATTCCCGATAGGAGCAGCAGGACGGATAAAATAAGAACCGTCAGCCTGTTACCCAGGGAAAAATGGATGATTTTGTTAAGCATAAGTCAGTCCTCCCGATTAGTGTGAATGGCTGTGTCCTTCAGGAACAACGCCACTTGTTTCCGCGAGTTTTACGAAAGTCATTCCACGAGTTACGACAACGTCACCGCTGTTGATACCGCTGACGATTTCCACTCTGTCGCCATCATTACCACCGAGAATGACAGGGCATTTTTTGTAGCAGTCGGCATCAAGGCGGACATACACGAAGTGCTGCCCTTGCTGCTCAGATACGGCGGCAACAGGGACAGCGAGCACACCGCTCCGCTTAGCGCCGATTAGGTATACCTCGGCGAAAGAGCCGGGAACGACTTTTCCGTTGTTTTCAAAGCTGAAATAGACAGGCATATATCCGCGCTGATTGTCGCAAACAGCACCAGCCGAAGATAAAAGCTTGCCATTCAAGTCTTTAAGGCGAACAATGTCGGCAGTGTAAGCGGCACGGAAATTTGCGCTTGAGACAGTTGGGAGGAAGTTGTAATATTTCTCCGGCAGGTCGGCACGGAGAGTGAGGTTGCTATTTCCAGAGACGATAGCAATAGGCTGACCTACAGAAACATACTCGCCTTGTCTGACAAGCAGAGATGTGATGACTCCGGCGGTAGATGCGGTGGCACTACCACCAGAAGGAGTGCCGGAATAAGCGGCTTTAGCGGCTTCATAAGCCTGCAAAGCGGCGTTATAGTCTTTAGTAGAGACAATACCGTCTTTGTGTAGTGGAGTGATGCGGTCCAGCTCACGTTTTGCGGCGTCGAGAGCGGCACGGGCAGCGGCATTTGCGTCACCACCGCTAATTCCACTTGCAGAGATGCTTGCAATGACAGCTCCGGCAGCGACTTTTTTACCTTCGGTGATGTTTCCGGCAAATCGAACAATACCGGAGGCAGTGGCAGAAACGACTGAGCGTGAGGTTGTTGCAGATTCGATTTGTCCTGAAACTTTTACAATCTGAGCAAAATCTGCGGGAGTGATAGTGTCAACACCTACGCCAAATTCTTCAGCCTGATGTGCATGAAGCGTGATTTCTTCGCCTTCGTTGCTATCTTCTTCATTTTCAGGAGCTTCGGCGTCGTGATTATGCCCTTCATGGCTGTGATTGTGTCCGGCATGAGAGTC
>JBJECS010000090.1:0-3680 GCA_051871335.1 Muribaculaceae bacterium
ATTCATTGATTAAAGACTTGCTATCAATTGAAGTTCAATGCGTTAAATCAAATTTTGGTACATCAGAATTTGTCCCGATTCAAGGACGTTGGGTGGTTGAGAGGACAATTTCTTGGCTTGATAATTTCAGAAGACTGGCACGAAATTACGAGCAATTTTTACATACTGCGCAAACTATGGCAGTATTTGCGTGCATGATACTTTTATTAAAGCACACTTAGCAAATCACTCAAAATCAATCATTTATACGAAGAGATAATTACCTTTGCACGGACATTCATTGGCATCTTCGTCCGTGCTTAACGGTTATGTGGCTCGCCACACGCCCTTATAAGCACGAACAAATCTGCTCAATGACTGCCCGCCTCTGCTTTAACATTTATTATGAAACAGGCTCTGATTATTAACATGCGTGGGCAAGAATTTGGCTCATAGGGTGCTGTAACTTTGCGGAAAAATTTAAAATGACAAAGAAAAATGGGACAGAAAGTAAGTAAACAGGGAATTTTAAAGGTTAGAAATGTGTATGCTTTTCGAGCCTGTAGTTGGCAAAATTTTAATATTTGTGCAGTGAAGAAGGGTAAAAACTTTAATATTTGTGCAGTCGATAGGGGTAAAAATTTTAATATTTGTGCAGTGAATGATGGTGAAATGCTTGATATTCAGAAAATAAAGTATTATCTTTGCAGAAACTTAAAAAACGAAGGAAATGGACTTGAATAGAATACTGTCAAACCAGAAGGCAGAGGTTGAAAATTTTGACCCATCAGCCTTGATATCTCGAGTAGAAGAGAAAGATATAAATTTGAATAGTAAACTTGCGCAGGTTGTGATAGGAGTACGCCGTAGCGGAAAGTCAACGATATGCCAAAAAGTGCTGGCGGAGTCAGGATTGCAGTATGGGTATGTAAATTTTGACGATGAAAATCTATCAGACCTTACAAAAAGCGACTTAGACCGATTGATGGAATCACTATACCGAATATATGGAGCATTCAGCCATTTGTTTCTTGATGAGATACAAAATATCGCCGGATGGGAGCTATTCGTGAACAGGCTGTTGCGTCAGGGGATGCATTTGGTGATAACCGGCAGTAATGCAAATTTGCTGAGTGGCGACCTTGCGACGCATTTGACGGGGAGGTATAATGAAATAAGGCTGTATCCGTTTACCTATTCAGAATATTGTGATGTGAAAGGAGTAGACGTAAAGGGAAAGAGTACGAAGTCGGTAGCGTTGCGATTAAAGGCTCTTGATGAATATATAATAAAAGGGGGCTTTCCCGAAACCATCAATGAAGTGGACAGCCGCCTCTATGCAAACAGGCTTCTCCAGTCGATAGTAACGAAAGATATATGCAAAAGGTATGAAGTAAAATATGCAGAGACTCTGAAGCAAATGACAGACGGGATATTGGACCGCTATTGCCAAGAGGTATCATTCACATCTCTTTCGGAGGAGTATAGTATAAGGTCAGTACATACAGTAAAAAGCTATTTTTCATATCTGTCTAATGCATTCCTGGTATGCGTAGTGCCAAAATTGTCGTTTAAGAGCAGAGAGCGTCAGCTTAGCCGGAAGTGCTATGCAATAGACAATTCATTTATATCCGGTCATGATAACGCATTATCGACAGAGGGATACGGGTGGAGACTTGAGAATGTGATAGCTGTAGAATTAAGCAGATGGGCTTCAAGGCGTCTATATGATGTATATTATATAAAGAAAACGAATGATTATGAGATAGATTTTGCAATAGTAGAGCGAGGACGTGTATTGGAGCTAATACAGGTGACATACAGCTTTAGAAGTCCGTCTGTTAAATTGTATAATCGCGAGGTTGGCGGTCTTGTTAAGGCAGGAAGACAGTTTAATTGCGATAAGCTCACGCTGATAAGCATGGAATGCGAAGTAGGAATTATAGAGAAAGAAGGGTTTTCTATCAATGTATGCAATGCAGTAGATTGGTTGTTGTCAAGAGTGTAAAAGGTGTATTTTGACAGGGTAAAATAGTGTGAAAAAGGATAAAGAAGAGGGTAGAAATAGCTAAAATTGAAAATAAAAGGTTAAAAAAAATGCTACATTTTTGCTACATTTAATATGGGGAATAAAATTTCTATATAGCTGAAGAATAGGCTGTTATAATTTTTAATGGTGGCAGAAAATACTACATTTTTTTATTAGTGCTTTTAATTGGCGTGTATATGATGTAATTTTGTGGTGCAAAACCTAACAAGAAACATAAAATAACGTTTCATAAATAATAATCCTTAATTAATAACCAACATGAAAAAAACTAAAATTCCAGTTTCATGGCGACTATTTGCACTGGTGGCATTTCTGATGTCATTTATGGGTGTGAATGCGCAACAGATTACGGTGTCAGGCACCGTAACGGACACGACCGGTGAGCCAATAATTGGCGCCAGTGTAATAGTAGTTGGCACAACGACAGGTGTATCGACAGACATCGACGGCCACTATTCAGTATCTGCTGACAAGGCAGGACAAATCAAAGTAACCTATATAGGTTATCTCCCTCAAACCATCAATGTAGAAGGACGGACTACTATCGATGTGGTTCTGAAAGAAAATGCAGAGTTGCTTGATGAAGTTGTAGTAGTTGGTTATGGCACAATGAAGAAGAGTGACTTGACCGGTGCAGTGTCATCCCTTGGTTCGCGCGATATCAAGGAAGTGCCAGTAAATAATGTGGGTCAGGCAATTCAGGGAAAGATAGCCGGTGTCAATATCGTAGGAGGCAATAAGCCGGGCGACAATGTGACAATCAAGGTACGTGGTCTTGGCTCAATCAATAACTGCGACCCACTTATAGTTATAGATGGTGTGCCGACAGACCTTGGTCTAAACAATATCAACCCACAGGATATCGAGCGCCTGGATGTGCTAAAAGATGCGTCAGCAACAGCAATCTATGGTTCACGCGGTGCGAACGGTGTGATAATGATAACGACACGCAAAGGAGCAGCTGGAGATGGCAAGATTTCAGTTTCTATCAACGCGGCAATACAGAATGCGTCAAAGAAGATGGACTTGCTAAATTCAGCAGGCTATGCAGCTCTAAACAATGATATGATGAACAATTCAGGTCATAATGCAAATCCAGACTGGGTAGACCCGTCCACTCTGACAACATCAACAAACTGGGTAGATGAGCTTCTTCAGACTGGTGTTATGCAAAACTACAATGTCAGCTATTCAGGCGGGAGCGAGAAATCACACTATTATTTTTCAGCCGGCATGCTCGACCAGACAGGAATTGTGGAACACGTAAGATACCGCCGCTTCACATTCCAGTCAAATAATGATGCTCAGGTCAAAAACTGGCTGAAAATCTCAAACAACCTTCTTTTCAGTGCAGATGACAAGAGTTCAGGCTCATATAGCATGTGGGATGCAATGCAGGCACTTCCAATCTATACAGTAAAGGATGAGTTTGGCGAATGGACAGGACCTGAGGGTAATTCAGAATGGTATGGCGGAGTACGCAACCCTGTAGGAAGCAATGAGGTATATCGCAGTGGAACAAAGGGGTATAATCTCCTTGGCAAGATTGCAGCAGACATCAAGTTTACGAATTGGCTGCAGTTCCGCTCACGATTTGGCTATGATGGAAAATTCTGGAATGCAGAAAGTTTCTCACAGAAATATAACTGGA
>JBJECS010000091.1:0-19274 GCA_051871335.1 Muribaculaceae bacterium
ACATATAAAGAAAGGATGTACCAAATAACTTAATTTTGATACACCCTCTTTTATTATAGGCGTATGAGTTTTTTGATTATGTGAATGAAAAATGTGGTTTAAAAAAACACTAAATGTGTTGGAAAAAACGTAAAAAATGCGTAAATTTGTAACGGGGTATATAATGTCAGGAAGTAAGACTGCGTATAAGCCTTTAAAAGATTGAATATTAACAAAATAGAATATACAAGGGTATGAAATTTAATGTACAGAGCAAGGCACTCAGTTCAGCGGTGAACGCAGTGTCAAAGGTGTTAAATTCAAAATCGGCTATGTCAATTTTGGAGAAGTTTCTGTTTGAGATAGATGGCGAGAAGCTCGTTGTGACTGGTTCAGACATGGACAGCACCTTGAAATATACTGTAAAGATATCAAATTGCGACGAAAAATTCAAGATATGCATAGATGCTAAATATGTAGTAAACTTGATGAAGGAATTGCCGGATGTAGGGGTTGATTTTGATATCAATACTACTACATACGAAGTTGCGATTTCGTATACCGGCGGCAATTATACGCTAGTAGGCATGAGTGGGGAGGATTATCCAAACACTATGGACGTAGGCGAGACTGTAGAGAGGATATCAATGACACTACCGAGCGATGTTGTTTTGTCAGGCATAGAAAATACTATATTTGCAGTAAGTGCAGAAACTGTAAGACCTCAAATGACAGGTATATTGTGGGATTTCCACTATAGCGACTTGACATTTGTGGCGTCAGATACTCATAAGCTGGTCAGATTTATCAATTCGAATGTAGCTCCGGGCAAGGAGGCTTCGTTTATCATGCCGGCTAAGGCAGCCGGGATATTGAAAGGCGTAATAGGCAAAGAAACAGAAGTCTCAATGGTTCTTACAGATAAGAATTTTGTTTTCAGCACTGATAACTTCTATTTTAGCGGTAGCTTTATCAAGGGTGAATTTCCTGCGTATAACAGGGTAATTCCTGCATCAAATCCTTACACATTGACGGTAGACCGTATGCAATTCCTCAATGCGATAAGGCGTATGCTTATCTTCATCGACCAAAACAATAAGCTGGTGAAATTTAGGATTACGCCAACAGAACTTATAGTTAAGGCTGAGGATTCAAGCTATCAGACAGTGGGACTTGAAACACTGCGCTGTGACTATACAGGCAATGAGCTGGTAATAGGTTTCTCAGCTCAGTATCTGAATGAGATTTTCAGCACACTGACAACGGAGAATGTGATAGTGCAGCTTGCAGACCCTTCACGTCCGGGTGTGTTTACACCAACCACAAATGCCGAGAAGTGTGACCTGGTAGTGTTGCTGATGCCGATGTCTGTAAATGAGTTTTAGAGCAGTCAGGTAAATAACAAATACAATCTACGATTGCAATAAAAATATAAAAAAACTGGCTCTTAGGAAATGAAACTGAATCTAAAAAAGCCGATAGTGTTTTTTGACCTGGAGACTACGGGTATAAACATCACGCGGGATAGGATAGTGGAGCTGTCGTATATCAAGGTTTTCCCAAACGGGACAGAGGTAGAAAAGACGATACGCGTAAATCCGGAGATGCCTATACCTGCTGAAGCGACAGCTGTGCATGGCATAACAGATGCGGACGTGGCAGGTGAGCGGACATTTAAGGAGATAGCAGGAACTCTGGCAAATGAATTTGTTGGATGTGACTTTGCTGGATATAATTCAAACAGATTTGACATTCCGATGCTTGCAGAGGAGTTTGCACGCGCAGGTGTTGAATTTGATTTCACAAAAGCCAGAATGATAGACGTCCAGACGATATTCCACAAAAAAGAGCAACGTACACTGGTGGCGGCATATCGCTTTTACTGCAATGGCGACCTGGAGAATGCACACTCGGCAAACGCAGATACTCGTGCTACGTTAGAGGTGCTGAAGGCACAGCTTGACCGTTATAGCGATTTGCCTAACGACGTGGAGAAGCTGTCGGAATATACGACACATAATAACAACGTAGACCTTATGGGGCGCCTGATTCGCAATGAAAAGGGCGAAATCGTAATAAACTTTGGCAAATACCGCGGTATGCTTGCGTCAAAGGTGCTGAAGGAAGATACGGGATATTATGGATGGATTCTTCAGGGCGATTTTACGGAAGATACAAAGCGAATATTCACGAAGATAAAGTTAGGACAGATGTAAATGAGCCTTGTCGTGTAAAACGGCATATTTGCGAGGCTCTCATATTGTGTAGATAAGCTACGAAATGATAAATACACTAAAAGGCAAACATATAATATTGGGCATCTGTGGCGGAATCGCTGCTTATAAGTGCGCAAGTCTGGCACGCCTGCTGGTGAAAGCCGGGGCTGAGGTGCAGGTAATAATGACACCGTCAGCAAGGGAGTTCATCACTCCGCTTACTATGTCCACTCTCACTGGAAAGCCTGTAATCACTGAGTTTTTCACTGCTAATACAGGACAGTGGAATTCACACGTGGATTTAGGTTTGTGGGCAGATGCGATGGTAGTGGCACCGGCAACGGCATCTACAATAGCGAAAATGGCAAATGGGGTGGCAGACAATATGTTGGTGACCACATATTTGTCTGCAAAGTCTCAGGTTTTTGTGGCACCATCAATGGACCTGGACATGATGCGACATCCATCAACAGTG
The DNA here is from genome assembly GCA_051871335.1 of Muribaculaceae bacterium. GTDB lineage: Bacteria > Bacteroidota > Bacteroidia > Bacteroidales > Muribaculaceae > CAJUPY01. Next base: position 2,671 of record JBJECS010000091.1, read on the forward strand.
CGGAATATAGAGCTATTACGAAGCTATGGCAACATAATAATAGAGCCTGGTGAAGGCGAACTTGCAAGCCACCTGATAGGTAAGGGGCGTATGGAAGAGCCCGAAAATATTCTGAAGGTGCTTGCCGACTATTTTACTCCGAAAGACCTGTCGGGGCATCATTATCTGATAACAGCCGGTCCTACATTTGAAAAAATAGACCCGGTGCGCTTCATTGGTAACTATTCAAGCGGAAAAATGGGATATGCGCTTGCGAACTGTGCAGCAGCAAGAGGCGCGAAAGTGACAGTGGTGAGCGGACCGGTGGAAATAAAAGACGTTGATAGCCGAGTAGAGGTGATACGTATTGAGTCGGCGCGTGAGATGCTCGCAAAGTGCGAGGAAATCTTCCCAAATGTGGATTGTGCCATCATGTGTTCAGCGGTAGCAGACTATGCGCCTGAAACGACTCATACGAGCAAGATAAAGCGAGAAAAGGACGAAATACCGGTGATAAGGCTTGTGAAAAATCCTGATATAGCGGCAACTCTCGGGCAAAAGAAGCGTGCAGGACAGGTTCTTGTGGGCTTTGCTTTGGAAACAGACAATGAGCAGGTGAACGCATTGGATAAGTTACACAGGAAAAATCTTGATATAGTGGTGCTTAACTCACTGCGAGATGCGGGTGCGGGTTTTGGGACAGACACTAACAAGGTCACAATTTTCACTGCAAAGGGCTGTCAATCGGCGTTTCCGCTAAAGTCTAAGGCAGAGGTGGCAGGAGATATTATAGATGCAATAATAGCATTGGCGCATGAACCTTAAGAGGCTGATAACAGGCATATTATCTGTGTTGTTTTGTGTGCTTTTTGCGAGTGCTCAGGAACTGAATTGCAAGGTGGAGATAAATTCAGACAAGGTTCAGGCAACGAACAAGCAAGTGTTTCAGACGCTACAGGAGGCGATGACTGAATACCTTAATGAAAACCACTTCACAAATGCTCAGTTTTCCACAAATGAGCGAATAGAGTGCCGAATGTTTTTCACTATAGCAGAATACCTGCCTGAAACCGGGTCGTTTAGCGGAGACCTACAGGTACAGTCGTCGCGACCGGTGTATAACAGCTCATATACAACGACTCTGTTTAATTTCAAGGACACAAAAATTGAGTTTACATATCAGGAAAATGAACCGTTGACTTTTTCACTGACAACGATGGAAAGCCAGCTGACAGCGATACTGAACTTTTATGCATACCTGATAATTGCTATAGACTGCGACTCGTTTGCTCCGAGAGGGGGAGAGAGCGCTTTCGAGCAATGCAGGAATGTAGTACAGATGGCGCAATCATCAGGTGAAACAGGATGGAAGGCTTTTGAAGACTCTAAAAACCGTAGCGCAGTGCTGTCATCGTATATAGACCCGAGTACTGCTGCAATTCGAGACATGATATATACTTATCACCGGCTCGGACTTGATGAAATGTCGCTGACGCCGGATAAGGGACGAGCACAAATCACCCAGACACTTGACGTATTGCCAAAGATATATCAAGCAAATTCGATGTCTGTGGCTCTTTCAATCTTTAAGGATGCAAAACTTGACGAACTCGTAAATATCTATACAAAAGGGACATCTGATGAGAGGAAAAAAGCGTACGACATCCTGTCGCCGATTTATCCTACAGAAATGACTCGAATAAATATGATAAGGGACGGGCGTAATGAATAGAAACGCTTGTAAATAAAGAAAAATCAATGCTGACTTCACTCCATATATCAAATTATGCGCTGATAGATGTGATAGACATAGATTTCAGTGCGGGCTTCAACGTAATCACGGGCGAGACAGGTGCGGGAAAGTCAATAATCCTGGGAGCACTGTCGCTGATACTTGGTGGCAGGGCTGACACGAAGGTGTTGCGCGACGGAGGGAAAAAGTCTATTGTGGAGGCGATATTTAATATTGCTAAATATAAGAATATCAAGCAGATATTAAAGGAAAACGACCTTGATGACGATGGAGATAATCTGTCGCTGAGACGAGAAATAACACCTCAAGGTCGCTCACGGGCATTTGTGAATGATACACCTGTGACGCTTGACATTCTAAAGGAGGTGGCTCTGCAACTGGTGGATATACATTCCCAGCACCAGAATTTGTTGCTTGCTTCAAATGAATATCAGCTGCAAATAATTGATGCACTGGCAGATAACAAGAAAAGGCTGGAGCAATATGCAGAGAAATACGGTGAATATCGCAAGGCAATGAAACAATATGTGGCGCTACGCAAGCAGATTGAGCAAAGCCGTAACAATCAGGAATTTATGCGTTTTCAGCTTCAGCGACTTGATGAGGCAAACTTATATTCCGGCATGCTCGAAGAACTTGAGCATCAGCGCGATATATTGGCTAATGTGACTGAAATTAAGGATAATCTGGGAAGAATGCTGTCTTATCTATGTGATTCACAGACGGCTATACTCTCGCAGCTTAAGGAGTCAATTTCAATAGCAGAGGAGCTTGACGACATAGTGGATGATGCGTCAGACGTGAGCAGCAGGCTTAATGAGGTGAAAATTGAGCTACAGGATATTGCGGAAACATATCAGAACTATGACCGTAACCTGAATGCAGACCCTGCACAGTTTGAAAGCATAGAAAACAACCTTGCAGACCTGTATGACCTCTTCCGCAGACACAATACAAACTCTGTGGAAAGGCTGATGGAAATAGCTGCAGACTATCGCAAACAGTTGTCGGAAGTGGATAATGCAGATGAGCTGCTGAAGGAACTCCAGCATAAGATTTTGCACGCAAAGAATGAGGCACTTGAGGTGGCGCGTGAAATCTCTGAGGCGAGAAAAGCTCAGGCGGAAATGTTTGCGGCAGACTTGCGTGAAACGGCAGTGCCGCTTGGCATGAAAAACCTTATAGTCAAGATAGATGTCACTCAGACGGAATTGTCGCCTACGGGTATTGACGCAATAGAATTTCTGTTTGCATTCAATAAAAATCAGTCTCCGCTACCAATACGAAACAGTGCGTCGGGAGGTGAGATTTCACGCATTATGCTATCTGTAAAAGCGATAGTGGCAGGTAAGATGCAGCTCCCATCCATCATTTTCGACGAGGTCGATACAGGCGTTTCCGGAGAAATAGCACACCGTATGGGATTGCTTATGCAGCAGATTTCGCAAAACATCCAGGTGATAGCGATAACTCACTTGCCACAGGTTGCGGCTAAAGGAGTTTCGCACTATAAAGTGTTTAAACAGGATTCTGAAACGGAAACAAATACATGCATCACTCGCCTTGATGATAGTCAGCGCATAGATGAGATTGCGCTGATGTTGAGTGGGTCGAGCGTTAATCAGGCTGCGAGGGATAATGCAATGTCGCTGCTGAGGGAAAACGAATAATGACAAAGAAATAGTTTTATTATGCAATCTGATGAAATAATTTTTGGTATCCGCGCCGTAATTGAGGCTATTGAGGCGGGTAAAGATATAGACAGAATATTAATAAAAAAAGACTTGCAGGGCGAGCTTGCGGCCGAGCTTTTGCAAAAGGTTCGTGAGTATGGTATAGTGACTCGCCGAGTGCCGATTGAGAAGATAAATAAGATTACGAGGAAAAACCACCAGGGCGTGGTGGCAATTTTGTCTGCGGTGACATATAATAAGCTGGAAAATGTAATTCCGGAACTATATGAGCAAGGAAAATTGCCATTTATAGTGCTACTTGACGGTATTACGGATGTACGCAATTTCGGTGCGATTGCTCGTACATGTGAATGTGCCGGAGTGGATGCGATAGTGATACCCGAACAGGGTAGCGTGAGCGTTAATGGCGATGCGGTTAAGACGTCAGCCGGTGCTTTGCATTACATCCCGGTGTGCCGAGAGAAGAATATTCTGTCGGCAGTTAAATTTCTGAAAGATAACGGTCTTCAGGTGGTGGCGGCAAATGAAAAGACATCAACAAACTACACTAAGGCTGATTTCACGACCCCCGTAGCGATAGTTATGGGGGCAGAAGATGTGGGGATTTCCCCGGAGGTGCTGCGCCAATGTGATACACTTGTCGCAATCCCTGAGTTTGGGCATATCAGCTCGCTGAATGTGTCTGTTGCTGCAGCGATTATGATATATGAGGTAGTAAGACAGAGGAATAACGAGTAGATAAAAAAGCCCCGAGCAATCGCTGCCCGGGAGCTTTTACACCACATATTAAAGGGAAAATATTACTTTACTGATTTGCCATATTTGTCGGCGAGACGGAGTTCGAAGTCTGCAAACATCAGCCGGGTATCTACCTGTGTATAGACGCGGATAGTGCGTCCTGTAGGGTTGGGGAGGTATTTACCGTCTTTGCCGATTATAGGACACTGTGTAGGAGTCCAGCGAGAGCTTGAGGGGTCTGCCTCAAATCCGCTCTGAAGTGAGGTGAGGAGTACGAGTGGACTGTCACCCATAATGTATGTTTCTCCCATAGCAATGCCGAAGTTTTCACATACGGTGAATACGCCGTCAATAGCGTCGCTGAGGTATTTGCCAACAGCTCCACAAGTTGCAATGCGAGCGTGCATTTCCATCGTGCTGTAAAGACACTGGCGGTAAACGTCGCGAGGGATTTGCCATATCATTACGTCGCTCTTGTTGAATACAACCTGTCCTGCAGGAATGCAGAGGGCAAGGTTATATTCCACTTCTGAATAGCCGGGAGGTGGGCAAGCTCCAAAGCTGTATTCTTGTCCGCCAATCCAGCAAATGATGATGTTTTTGCTGATTTCCGGAGCGATGAGGAGGGCAGAAGCAACATTTGTAAGAGCTGCACCGCAAACAACGTAGAGTGGCTTTTCAGGGCTGCATTTTTTTGCTTCTTCGATGATAAGTCGCGCGCCTTCACTGTCTGCTGGTGTGATATCGTCAACCATTGCAGTTTCACTGCCTTTTACTACGCGGAATTTTCCGTCATATCCCATTAGGCTAAGCAAAGCGTTTACTTTTTCAACACTTTCCGTTGCCTGGTCTTTGCGGTTTGTAAATCCCGCATTGTCCTTGAGATGTCCGCCTACTATACCAACGATTTCAGTGGATGGGCATAATACCTGATGAGCAAGCTGATAAAGTCCGTCAGGGTCGCCACAGAAGTCGTTGTCAATCACTACTTTTGCTTTAGTGAGTTGAGCATCGGCGGTAATTGCTACCGTCAGTGCTACAAGGAAAAAGATAAATTTTCGCAACATGAGAAATAGTATCATTTATTATTGATTGAATACTTTACAACGCGCTCGTCTGTGATGACGCCTTTCCAGTTAAGACCGAAAGCGAAGTCGTATGCGTTACCTTCAGAATCAACATATGGTGCCATGTCGTGAGCACAGTCTTCTTTTTGTATTTCTACAGTTTCCATGTTTTTAGGGAACTGCATAGGAAGTAGGGCTGACGGTTCACATTTGCCGCTGATGATGTCAAGGATTGCCTGAGCCTGTGTCTCGAAATCTATTAGTATAGCGTCGGCATATGGTTCTACCTCAGCGAGTACGCATGGCTTAAAGCATTTAACGGAAAGGATAACCGGCTTGTCGCCCATTGCCTTACGAGTGTCAGCAACTAGTTTTGCATCTGTGTGGTTGTATGCAGTGACAGTCTTTCTGCGGAAAGTGCGGTTTGTGAAGTCCTCAAAAGTGTCGCCACCTGCGAGGCTGACCTCACGAGCCGTATTTGCTGTATATTCTCCGTATTGGAGCGAGATAGGCATATAGCCGTTCCCACCGGCAGCAACGTCTTCGTCGCTATATCCGGTGCCTCCGTTAGGACTTTCTATAAATACGATAGCGAAATCTGCTTCTTCAGGGTTAGATACAACCTTATAATATTTTTTCAGGATTTCGATGTTTACAGGGTCTACAGTGACGTCTGCCGGAGTGTTACCCCACCAGTCTGGCACGCCCTTAACAAATCGCTGTGGAACATAGACCTTTTTGCGTTTACTCTTGATTGGTAGGACGTTAGCTTTGTTTTTGAGCATCACGATACTCTTGAGCTGTGCTTCATAAGCAGCCTTCATATATTCAGGGCAACCAACGATTTTCTGGCTTTCTGCCGGGTCAAGATATGGATTTTCAAAAAGACCTGTACGGAAAATGTTAACGAGGAGTCTAACAGCACTTTTCTCAAATCTTGCGCGAGCTGAAGCTGGTCCAAATTCATCTGCCCACATCTGATAAGCCGCAAGGACAGGCATTTTGTCGTTGTTACCGCCAAACTGGTCTACACCTGCTTTGAGGATTTCATAATGACGCTGGTTTACTGAGAGGTTCTCAGCGCCCCAACATTTACCTTCAAACTTTGATACGCCGGATACGTCGGCTGTAATCATCCAGTCTGTACATACAACGCCTTCAAAGCCATAAACGCCGCGTAGGAGGTCTGTAATGAGATATTTGTTATAGCTGTTGCCGCGGTTGCTGCCTGTTCCGCCGTTATGTCCTGTAGAGATGGTGTAATACGGCATTACGGATGCTGCCATGCCTGTGCCGCCATTGAGTTTGAATGCGCCTTCTGTAAATGGGCGGAGTGCGTAATCAAATCCGTTGCCAGGATATACGGCATACTTGCCATAGTCAAAGTGTGCGTCGCGACCGCCTTCTTCCGGTCCACCGCCCGGCCAGTGCTTAATCATTGCATTTACACTGTATTTGCCCCAGCCGCCATTGTTGTCTTCACTACTCTGGAAACCATCACAATATGCGCGAGCCATGTCAACAGAAAGTGATGCGTCTTCGCCGAAGGTGCCATTTACGCGGCTCCAGCGTGGCTCTGTGGCAAGGTCAATTTGTGGACTGAGGGCTGTCGCGATACCGAGAGCACGGTATTCGTGTGATGCGATAGAGCCAAATTGCAATACGAGGTCAGGGTCAAAAGTTGCTGCGAGACCAAGCTGTCCCGGCCACTTTGAAATCTGACCAACTGAGCCGGCATTATACTCTGTGTTGGCTGTTGTGCCATGTCGTGGGTCACTACTGTTGTTTGCAGGAATGCCGTGTCCGATGCCTTCGCAGAGAGCCTGTACATTGTTGTTCCATTCTGCGGCTACGGCAGGTGACTGGACTGTAGTGATAAGGACGTGTCTGAGATTGTCTTCGATGAGGAATTTGCGCTGGGCATCACTGATATCGCTTGGCTTTGCGCCGCTCTGTGACAGAGGTTTTCCACCGTAGGTGCCTGCACCAAACCCCTTTTCATTAGCAGGGATTGCCTGGTGCGCACTATATAGCATAAGTCCTGCGATTTCCTCCTTTGAAAGCTGCTTTGCGAGGTCTGTCGCACGTACTTCTGCGCTCAGTCGCCAGTCTTCATATTTGTCGAGGATACCGTTTCTGTTAAGGTCTTTGAACTTCAGACCGTCAACTTCAAGGATTTGTACGCCGGATTCCGGTGAATAGCCGAGTGTGGCTCCTCCGGGCTGATTGATTGTAATAAATTCCGCTGCGCATAGTGGCATAGCTGTGATTGCAGCGGCGAGTATAGTTGAGATTTTGGTTATTTTCATGATAGGTAGTGAGATTTAATAAAAAAGGAACAGCAGACAACAAAAATAATGCGCTAATTAATAAATAAAAATGATAGTTGCCTGCTGTTCCCCCAAACATAAATACTAATTACTTCCTAAAGAAATTTATGTCGAAAAGACTATTTCCTTGTTATGAAGTTTCTGTCCTATTTCTTGAAGAAATTGTTGTCGATGAAGCGGTATCTTGCTTCTACGTCTGCAAGGATTTCCTGTCTGCTGTTTACGTCAATCATCATTACAGGAGCTACTTCGCGACCATTTATCGGTTCCCATGTTGGAAGTCCCAGCCCGTTAGGATTACCTGTCTTGATGAAGTTTACGAAGAACTTAACGAAGATTTCAGAAACTGCGTAGTCATCTGCATTCCACGCGAAAACAGGGTTTGTAGAGAGGTTACCCATCTGATATTCAATATCTGCTGAGTGGATAGCACCCGGGATTTTCGGTGCGGTCGGTTTGTCTGCTTCTTTTTTCTTCACACCGCCTGCAAGACCTGCTTCAACGTCTTTCTGTACCATGTCGGGACGTGGGTGGCAGTAGCAGTAGCGATATACCGGAGCTTCGCTTGTAGCCTGCTGCATGTCGAGCCATTTCCATGTTGAGTATGCAATAAACATATCGCCGGCGAGAACATAGCCCGGCTTTGCCATGATGTCTGCGTCTTCGTTGATGCCATATTTTGGAAGTACTTCAGATGCCGGAGCTTGGAACCATGCTTCTACGATAGGGGAGAGATTTGCGATTGTAGGCTCTTGACCGCGGAGAACAAATCCGGGAACCATTTCAGTGTTGTTATTACCGATGAGGCATGGTACGTGAGCCTGTTCGCCTGCTGCGTAGATTTCCATAGGCTGTTTTGGCATGAAATAGTTGTCGATGTTAAGACTAGGCATGTTTTTTACGCCTGCTTTTGCCATAAGGTCTTCCTGAGAGAGGGCGCGGAGCTCTGCAATGCTGTTGAAGCCCATTTCCTGAACTTTTGCAACACCGGCTGCTTCTGCTTCTTCAAGGGTCTGCCACTTGTTTTGGCTAAGTACTGAACCGCTTGAACCCATTGCCTGTGCGATGAGGTTACGGCTGAGTGGAGATGCCATAAGTGCGCTTACTGAGAATGAACCTGCTGACTCGCCCATGATTGTGATTTTATTTGGGTCGCCACCAAAAGAGGCAATGTTGTCCTTTACCCATTGGATTGCAGCAACCTGGTCAAGAAGTCCGTAGTTACCTGAACCCTTATATTCTGTCTCGGCTGAAAGCTCCGGGTGAGCAAGGAAGCCGAAGATGCCTTCACGATAGTTTGCTGTGATAGCAATTACACCATTGCGTGCAAATGTCATTCCTGCATAGCGTGGCTCGCTACCGCTACCGCACATAAGACCTCCTCCATTGAAGTAAATGAATACAGGGAGATTTTCGTTGTATGTCTGAGTTGGTGTCCAGATGTTGAGGTAAAGGCAGTCTTCGCTCATTTCGTCTGTGCTGAACATCATGTCGCCGAATATATTTTCCTGCATTGGGTTTGGTCCAAATTCTGTTGCCTTGCGTACGCCTTCCCAGTTTTCCATTGGCTGGGGTGCTTTCCAACGCAGCTCGCCAACAGGCGCTTTCGCGAATGGTACGCCCTTGAATACTTTTACACCTGAACAATCAACGCCTTCAAGGTCTCCATTTGCAACGTGTACTGTTGGAGGGTCAAGAGATACAAGGTTTGGATTGACTGCAGCCTTGTTTTCTGTGCTGCTGTTTGAGCAAGATACAGCCACTGCCATGAGTGCGATACTTGCTATTTTTGAAATCATCTTTTTCATGTTATTATATTGTTTTATGTTATGGTTTTATGTTATTTTTTTGTTGCTTTAGCCACTACGTCAAGTAATTTGGCGTCATGACCAAATACGAGTTTGCTGTTAGTGTCGAAAATCATTGTTGCCTTTTTGTCAGCCTTGAAAGCGTCCCACTGTGGCACTCCGTTTCCGTTAGGGTTGCCTGTTTTGGCAAAGTTGAGCCATGCACTGCTCATAATGTCACCAAGGGCTATAGCTTCCGGTGTAGCACCGGTCTCAAAACCGCAGCGTGCAACATTATTGAAAACATATGGGAGTTCCATGCAGTGGAATGCAGTCATGCTGCCATCCAGCACCGTGCTCTGGTAAGTGAACACATAGTTCCATACAGGAGCACCGTTGTCACCGGCTTTAGTAGTGACCTGCGCGAGTGCCTGTGGACGATATTTGAAGTCTACGATTGGCATGATGTGTGCAGGCATTTCAGGGTATGCTTCGCGGAATGCTGCGATGTATTCATCAGCATATTCTCCGTATGATTTTACGAGCATTTCGCGATATTCTGCTTCTGATTTACCGAAGTATCCGGGAGCGAGAGCTGCAAAAGCGGCAAATTCATTGAGCGTTGAACCCACTATCATTGGTATGTCCTTTGAGATGAGCTCGCTGCCGTTAGAAAATGCGTCTTCAGGAAGAATATTGCCCTCTTTTGTTGGCATCCATCCCCAAATGCTCACTCTTGCGCTTTCACCGGCTGCGTCTGCCTCTTTCTTCACTTCAGCGCAGGCTTTGTTTCCTGCAGCAAGAAGTTCGGTGTAAGTCACTTCTGCTATTTTGTCGATATTTGAAGCGTCAAGTCCAAGATATTGAGCTGTTAGTTCGCCTATCTTGCGTGAATATTTGTCCGGCATAAAAGTAGCGCCGCTACCTGATTGTACTATAGCCTTGTGGAATAGTCCTTTGGCTGCCGGCATACAGAGGAGCGATGATACTTTACGTCCGCCGCCGCTCTGACCGAAGATGGTGACGTTGTCTGGGTCTCCGCCAAAATTTTCGATGTTATCGCGCACCCACTTCAGTGCTTCCACTATGTCGAGGAGTCCGAGATTTGCGGTATTGCGATATTTTTCACCGAAAGAGGAAAGGTTCAGGAAACCGAGTGCGTTGAGCCTATGGTTGAGGGAAACAACTACTACGTTGCCTTTCTTTGCAAGAGAAGCTCCGTCGTATGCAGGTTGCTCCTGACCTGAGCCGGTTGAGAAACCTCCACCGTGTATCCACACCATGACGGGACGTTTACCTTCCTTGATGCCGGGTGTCCAGACATTTACGCGGAGGCAATTTTCGCCCGGGTAGCCGTCATCCCATTGAGAGCCGAAAGCCACGGCGTCCATGAGCCATGTGGAGCGGAATTCTTGTGGACAAGTCGGTCCATAATATCGAGAGGAACGTACACCTTGCCATGCTTTGGGTGCATGTGGAGCCTCAAAACGAGCTGCCTCTGCGTAAGGAATACCCTTGTAGTTGTAAATGCCGTTCTCAATGTATCCGCATACAAGTCCGTGGGTAGTCTTGGTTGTAGAGGCTGCTGTCGATGAGTCGATGGTGTAGCCTTCGATAGCGTTTTGAGCAAAGCTTGCGCTCGGTGTCATCACGGCACCGAGGGCAAGAGTTGCTATTAATATAAACCTAATTGAAAACATGATTCAATGTGAGTTAATGTTTTAGGAGAGATTACTTGAATAATGCTTAGAAGTTGAGGTGTGCTGCAAATTCAACAGTGAATGGGCGGATATATGAGCCTGCCATTGTGTAGTTCTGGTATGGTGTAACGTCTGTTACGAGGTCAGCAGAACCGATTGAGCCGCTTGCGCCCTTTTCGTTGAAGAGGTTTACGAAGTTGCATGAGAGGCTGAGCTTGTCGTTTACGCGATAGTCAACGCCTGCGAATGTTTCCCAACGACCGTTGAAGTACAGTGTATTGGTCTTGTTGATGTATTGCTTGCTCTGGTAGCGGAATGATGCCCATAGGCGGAATTTGCTGAAAGAGTAGCTTGGGTCAAGTTCGATGATTGTCTTGCTGACACCGGTTGTGATATTGTCGCTGAAGTCGTATTTCTGTGATGTTCCGTCTTCAAACTTTGGCTCCATCGTGAAGTTTTTGTATTTTGGGTTCTGAAGAGTGAGGAGTCCGTGGAACATAAATCCTTTGAACGGAGTGAGGACAACGTCGGTAGTCCAACCCATTGTCTGAACGTCGTTAGTGATAGGTAGAGTGACTACGTCGTTTGCATTGTTAGGATTTGTAAACTGTGTACGGCTCTTATAGTTAGTCTGACTGATGAGAGAAGCCTGAGAAACGAGTTTCATCCACTTTGTGTTGTAGAAGATACCAAAGCGTCCGAGGTTGATGTTTACTGCATCCATGATTGGTGCGTATGCGCCTGCGAAGTCCTGAGAGTTAGGGTGCTGAACTGCGAATACATATTCACCAACAAGTCCGAAACCGCGAGCGATTGTGAAGCGACCGTTGATTGTAGCTGCCGGATTAACCCATGATTTGCTGAAGTCTGTCAGCTTGCCGTTCTTAACGTTATAGTCTGGTATACGGATGTTTTCAGGGTTTGTAGCATCCTTATCTGTTGCGTTGAGGTAAGCGAGTGCTGAAGTTCCGCCAAGGCTGTAGTATTCCATACGTGCACCGGCTGAAAAGAAGAGTCGGTCTGTCACGTTCCAGTCATCTGAGAGATAGAGCGCTGTCTTTGTTTCGTGAGTGTCATAAAATTCACCACCTGTGTTGCGTGCGATACCCTGAGTGCCGCCTACTGCAAGCCATGCAGGATTTGATTCTACTGTGTGGGCATAGATACCGGTGTTTGCCTGGATGCCTTGACGGTTCCAGAAGAAGTTTGCACCTACACGCCAGTTGTGCTTTTCTGATGCACGTTTGAGCTCTACTGTTGTGAGCCAGTCACGTTCAAAACCGAAGTCGCGAAGGAGGAAACGATTGTTGTAAAGACCTGTGTAAACCTCTCCTGCTTTGTGGCCGTTTGCGTCGTATGCGTAAGTAAATCCAGACTCTGCTGTAGCTTCACCAACACCTGCAAGGGCGAGTGTTGAGTATGCCGCGTTTGCATAGTTGTATTTGCTGCGGACGTCAAGCATAAGTTTGTCGCCAAGGTCATAGTTGAGGTTAAATGTGATGCCGTTGTTCAGGGCGTGAGTACCGGCTGCGCGGTTAAATTCTTTCTGTTCGCCTGTCATGACGTCTGTATAGTGGATAAGTCCGTTTGCTGGTAGGAATGAGTCACGACCAAGGTTGAAGCCCGGATATTCTTTCACGCTACCATCGCCCACGTAGATAAATGGACCATACGAGTCGCCCATATTCTTTGTGTAGGCATAGCGATAGAAGAGGCTCGCTTTACCGCGACCGTTGTTAAAACGGTGTGTAATTCCGAATTTGATAATCTTCATATCGTTTGCATACTGGCAGTCTGCAGGCTTGTTGCTTGATGGGTCAAGGTTTGCATATACGCCTGCGCTGTAATACCAGTTTTTTGCTATAGGACCTGCTACGTTTACGTCAAATCTTTGGAGATTGAAGATGTTAGTAGTGTAGTTTACATGACCTTCAAACTTGTCACCACCCTCACGGTTGTATGAAAGCACTGCGTAGTTTACAGCTCCGTTGGTGATTGCGCTTTCACCAAGTGACAGAAGTCCCATACGTCCGTGAGACGCTGTCCCGGTCCAATACATAAACGGTAGGCATGGCCAGATGTTGTAGCTTACTGGCAGACCGTCTTCATAGATTGCTGCTGAGAGGCTTGAAGGAAGACCGATGGAAATCTGACGTGGCTGGTTATCAGCTGATGCGTTGAGCATCACGTTGCGGTTTTCCACTTCCTTTGTCTTTGCGATTGAGTCGGTTTTCGCTGTTTTTGACTCTGGATTTGCTGCATACATGCTCGGTAGAGCTACTACAGCAGAAAGGGCAATTGCTAATATTTTTGATTTCATGGTCAAAAAAAATTAAATTGTAGATTAGTTTTTTGGTTTATGGTTATGAGTAAATATTTATTCTTATTTGGCTTCCGGAAGGACGCTTGGGCGTACTTTTTCTGTTACTTTGCCTGCAAGTGTCACTTTGCCTGTGAGCGGAGTGGCATCTGCCGCATTCTGAGCAACCATCACTGTATATTCTCCTTCTTCTACCTGCCAGCAGCTGCCTGCCTCGTTAAATGATGCAAGTGATGCGTAAGGTATTGTGAGCGTTACCACTTGTGATTCGCCTGATGCAAGTTTGCGTGTCTTCGCGAATGCCTTAAGTTCACGAGCCGGCTTGTCCATATCTTTGCCTGGAGCAGAAACATATACCTGTACTACCTCTTTGCCCGCTACTTTGCCCTTGTTCTTGATTTCTACGCTTACATTGATGTTTCCTTCTGCGTCTGCAGTGATAGTTGGAACTCCATACTGGAACTTAGTGTAGCTCAATCCATATCCGAATGGGAATGATACTGCTACGCCTTTTGTCGTATAATAGCGGTAGCCTACATATATTCCGTCGTTGTATTCTGTGTAGTCAAAGTTTTTGCGGTCGCCCACTGTGCGTACGTCTGCAAACCCTTCAAGTGCCTCAAGGAGCTGAGCGTCTGTATAGTCGTCAGGATTTGGGAAATCTGCTTTAGAATATACATCATCGTATGATACCGGCCACGACATTGGGAGGCGTCCTGATGGGCTTTCTTTACCGGTGAGAATGTCTGCAACTGAGTTGCCGCCTTCCTGACCGGCAAGCCATGATACAAGCACTGCGTCCGGAGCATCAATCCAGCTTGCTGTCTCGATTACGCCGCAAATGTTAAGGATGACTACTACCTTCTTGCCTGCCTTATGATAGGTGCGGCACACATCTGAAATCATCTTCTTTTCTGCGTCTGTGAGGTTGAAATTATCGCTGATGTTTCTGTCTGCAAATTCACCGCTCGTCTTGCCGATTGTGATTACAGCGAGGTCGTTTGCCTTTGCTGAAGCTGACAGGAGGCTTGCGTTGATATCCATCTCAGGAATAAGCTTCTTTGGCAGGAATGCTGCAAATTTTCCCTGTGGTACCGGCATTGCTGCCTTTGCTTCAGGAATGTATTTCTCATATGCTGCCTTGATATTGCCGTCTATTGAGAAGCCTGCGTTTCCAAGACCTTCAATGAGGCTTACTACGTAAGCATGATTAACGTCGCCTGAGCCTGTTCCGCCTGCTATAAATTCATAACTTGTACGTCCGAATACTGCTACGTTCTTGATTTTTTGGTTAAGTGGGAGGGTGTTTTTGTTGTTTTTAAGCAGCACCATGCCTTCCAGTGCAGCATTGCGGGTTACTGTCGCATTTGCCTTCAGGTCAGGTGTATTGTCTGCTACGTAGCCCTTGAATGTAGGTGTCTTGACAATGTATTCGAGAATATGCTTTACGTTACGGTCTATGATTTCCATAGATAGGCGACCGTTAATCACTGCTTTTTGTATTTCCTCTCGCTGTGAGATTTTGCCCGGCATCAGCAGGTCGTTCCCTGCTTCCATCTGGGCTGCTGCATTTTGTCCGCCAAACCAGTCGGTCATCACCATTCCTTCAAACCCCCATTCGTGGCGGAGTATTTCTGTGATGAGGTCGCAGCGCTCGCTTGCCATTGTTCCGTTTATCTTGTTGTAAGATGTCATGATTGTCCATGGCTGAGCTTCTTTGACGGTTATCTCAAATGGTTTCAGGTAGATTTCGCGGAATGCGCGTGGACTGCCGATTACGTTATTGCTTGTGCGGTTTGTCTCCTGATTGTTTAGCGCAAAGTGCTTAACTGACGTGCCTACGCCGTTTGACTCAACTCCGTTTACCATTGCTGCGCAGATTTTTCCTGCAAGCAGTGGGTCTTCGCTGTAGTATTCAAAGTTTCTACCGTTGAGTGGGTTGCGGTGGATGTTTGTTGCTGGAGCAAGCAATACGTCTACACCATAGTGTTTTACTTCCTGTCCCATCGCAGCTCCTACACTGTAAACAAGTTCGGTGTTCCATGTAGAGCTCATCACTGTCTCAATAGGGAAGTGTGTGCAGTAGAATGTCTGGCTTGTCCCTTCGCGCGTTGGCTGAATGCGTAGTCCTGCAGGTCCGTCTGCTACTACTGTTGAGGGGATGCCCAGGCGTGGTACTCCGTTGAGCTGACCGGCTGCACCCGGTACACGCTGAGATGCGTTACCGATTGTTGCCATGGCGTCACTCTGTACATTGCCTGATGAACCAATGAGTACATTGAGTTTCTCGTCAAGTGTCATTGCACTGATTACGTCGTCAATCGGGTCGATGCCCAGCTGTGGAAGTTTTTCCTGAGCGAATGCTACATTACTTAACAGTGCTGTAGCCATTGCTGAAATAATTAGCGACTTTTTCATTTTACGTTAGGTTTTTAGAATTTTGGTTTAAGGTATTAAGGGAGGTGTTATGGGCGTTTGCCGGATGGCGTTTGCCCTAAAAATTTTTCTGATGCAAAGTTACATCACTACTTTTTGAGTTGCTATAGCATGTAAACGCATAAGTAAATTAATTGAAAATCTAACTCCCTCTATTGCAATGATTTAAGATTTGAAAAATGTGTTAAAAAGTAAACTTTTTCAGACCCTGTGTAAACTGCAATATACTACATATTTTTAAAGAATTTTATTAAGATAAATGGTGATTTTTAATTATAGGTTTTTTAATAAGTGTTTTTCATCAAAATGCCATAAAAAAGGTCTGAGCCGAATTACTCAGACCTTCATTATTGTGGTATTGAGTATTGTCTGGATTACATCATTCCACCCATTCCGCCCATGCCACCGGCTGGCATTGCTGGAGCGGCTGCGTTTTCATCTTTTTTGTCGGCGATGACACATTCTGTGGTGAGGAACATTCCGGCGATAGATGCCGCATTCTCAAGTGCTACACGAGTTACCTTGGCCGGGTCGATGACTCCTGCTGCGAGGAGGTTTTCATATTCACCTGTCCGGGCATTGTATCCAAAGTCGCCCTTGCCGTCTTTTACGCGCTGAACTACAACTGCACCTTCTACGCCTGCATTGGCTACAATCTGGCGGAGTGGCTCTTCAATCGCACGTTTTACGATATGGATACCTGTTGTCTCGTCTTCGTTTTCTCCCTTGACGCCTTCGAGGGCTGCGATACAGCGGATGTATGCTACACCACCACCAGGAACGATACCTTCTGCGATTGC
>JBJECS010000092.1:0-3663 GCA_051871335.1 Muribaculaceae bacterium
AAAAGAAGATAAAAAAGAAAAGGTTGGCGACTCAAACGTTAAAGATATAGTTATGGAATTTGACGGCATCGATAACCGACGCATAAGACTGACAGAGTTTTCTTCAGGCATCGTAGATATGATTATTACCAAAGATGGTGAAACTCTATATTACATCACATCTACAGACACATCTGAAGACCTTTGGAAAACAACTCTCCGCAAGAAAGAAACAAAAGTTGTATCTAAGAAAATCGGTTGGGGCGGTTTTGACATAGACAAAGACGGCAAAATATATGTTCTTGGCAAAAACATTAAGAAACTCGACCCTAAGAGCGACAAACTCACTTCCGTGACAGTAGGCACCAACCAAGATATTGACCTCACTGCTGAACGCGACTATATGTTTGAATACGTTAAACGCGAGGAAGGTGCACGCTTTTATAACCTAAACATGCACGGCGTAAATTGGGAGAAAATGACTGCTGATTACCGTAAATTTATGCCTCATATCAACAATAACTACGACTTTGCAGAGCTTCTGAGCGAATTGCTCGGCGAACTAAACGTATCACATACAGGCAGCAGTTATCGTTCAAGAGCGTCTAAGACCGCAGATAACACCGCCTCATTCGGGTTACTTTACGACCTCAATTACACCGGTGAAGGCATGAAAGTGGATGAAATCATCGCCGGCGGTCCTTTCGACAAATCTTGGTCTAAGATAACACCGGGATGTATTATCACAAAGGTGAATGGCATTACGCTCACAGCAGACACAGACCACAGTGCAATATTCAATAACATTTCAGGCAAAAAGACTCTCGTCACATTTATTTCCGCCGCAGACGGCTCTGAAATTGAGGAAGTTATCGCCCCCATATCAATCAGAGACGAAAGGCGTCTACTCTACAACCGCTGGGTAAAGAACCGAGCTGAGGACGTAAAGCGCTGGAGCAACGGCAGACTCGGATACGTCCACATAGCATCTATGAACGACAACTCTTTCCGCCCGATTTACTCAGATATTCTTGGCAAATACAACAAGTGTGAAGGTATAGTCATAGACATTCGCCACAATGGTGGAGGACGCATGCACGAAGATATAGAAGTACTTTTCAGTGGTAAAAAATACCTCACTCAAGTTGCACGCGGGAAGGCTTCATGTGACATGCCTTCACGCCGCTGGAACAAACCGAGCATTATGGTGCAGTGTGAAGCATGCTACAGTAATGCCCACGGCACTCCATGGGTTTACAAGCACACCGATATCGGAAAACTTGTTGGCATGCCAGTTCCGGGCACCATGACTTCTGTAAATTGGGTAACTATGCAGGATTCAAGCATGGTATTCGGCATTCCGGTAATAGGCTATCAGCTTGAAGACGGCTCTTACCTCGAAAATAAGCAGCTCGAGCCCGACGTCCTTGTTCCAACCAACCCTGCAGACGTAATGAACGGAGAAGACGCACAGTTACACAAAGCTGTTGAAGTGCTCCTACACGATATTGATGCTGAAAAGAGATAGAATTTTGTTTCAATAATTTTGCAGCCTGATTGCGTAATTGTAATTGTAATCAGGCTGTTTTATTTTGTGTTTTGAATTATAATTCGTAACTTTGTAAAAATTTATTATTATAACGCAATATTTATCATGAAAAGAAAACTACTAACTATTTTAGCCATTACATTTTCACTAATTGCATCCGCAGGCAACACTCTGTATGTTCTTGGGGAGATGGGACTTGATGGCGAAAGTGAAAACCCAAACAGGCAAATCGGATTTCGTCCGGATATGGGTATTAAGATGGATAGCAAAGACGGTAACACATTTACAGCAACCATTCACTTCTGGAATACAGCCGGAAGCGCTACGCACAATTTTGGTTTTTGTAAGACTAATTCACTCGCCACATCACCTTCAGACTGGGCTGCAATAAATGATAACCGAATCGGTGCTGCTGTTGCTAACACAGCCATTGCAGGTGGCGGAACATATACCCTCGGCGAGCAAGATGTTTCTAAAGAGAACTTTTTTGTAGCCGAAACAGGCACTTATTTTCTGTCAGTCAATCTAAAAGACAAGACTTTGACTTGTAAAAAAATTGAGCCAATCTGGGTTCTGGGTGAAATGAGTCTGGCGGGCGATAACGAACTGAGTGGCTTTTCCACCGGCTTTACCTACAACCGCGGTATTCGCATGAGCTCAACAGATGGTATCAACTATACAGCAAGAGTTCATTTCTGGAATTCAGCAGGCTCTGCCACTCATAATTTTGGATTTCTTCAGCGGGATAAACTTGGCAATTCATGGGAAGAAATTGCAGATTACCGTTTTGCGGCTGAAAGTGGAACAACTGCCATTGTGTCCGGCGAGACTTACAAGTATGGAGACCTTTCAGCTTCAAAAGAAAATCATTTTGTGGCAGAAACCGGTACATATGACATATCATTGAATACAGAGTCTCACACCATCACTACCGTACGCAATGACAGAGAAATAAACAAGACTGAAGGACTATGGATTCTCGGCGAAATGGGTATTGACGGCGACAATGAAAATGCAAACTATCAAATCACCTTCCGCCCTGATAAAGGAATACAATTTGACACTAAAGACGGGAAAATATACACTACGACAGTTCATTTCTGGAGTACTGACGGCAAAAGCACACATAACTTTGGCTTATGCAAATCTTACGGACTCGCAAACAACACCGGTGACTGGGAAAGCATAAATCCATTCCGCATCGGTGCTCGAGCATCCAACACCGTCATAGAAACGGGTGTTACCTACCAGCTCGGCGAGCAGAGCACTTCCAAGGAGAATTTCTTTGTTGCAGAAACAGGCACATATCACATTACTGTGGATTTAGTCGAAAATACAATATGTTGTAACAAGATTGAGCCCCTGTGGATTCTCGGCGAGATGGGACTTGACGGATTTAATCAGAATTCATCTCAACAGGTGGGTTATCGCCCTGACACAGGTGTAAAAATGAAATCCACAGACGGAATTATATACACAGCCGATGTCTATTTCTGGAACACTGCAAATGGTGCGACTCACAATTTCGGACTATGCAAAAAACTTAAACTTGCATCTGCCCCAGACAAATGGGACGAAATTGCGTCGTATCGCATAGGTGCCACTAACGGAAACGTAAACGTTTCTTCAGGCACCGCTTACACCCTTGGAGCTATAGGCACTTCAAAGGAGAATTTTTTTGTAATACCGACCGGACCATATCGAGTAGAGGTAAATCTCGCTGCCAACACAATAAAATGCACTCGTTCTGAAAAGTTATGGTTACTTGGTGAAATGGGTATTGACGGCGAAAATGAAGACCCAAATAGCCAGATTGGTTTCCGCCCAGACAAAGGCATTGCAATGTATAGTGCTGACGGAAAGAACTTTTCTGCGACCGTTCATTTCTGGGACATTGCAGGCAAATCACTTCACAACTTTGGTTTCTGTCTCGGCTCATCCCTCGCGTCAAGTGCCTCTGACTGGGATGCTATTGCAAGCTATCGAATAGGAGCGCCGGAAAGCGCCACTGTTATACAACAAGGCATTGAATATGACTTGGGTGAACAATATATCAGCAAGGAGAATTTCTTTCAAATTCCTACCGGCACATGGGATATAACCGTAAACATCGAAACAAAAACATTAATTTGCGA
>JBJECS010000093.1:0-3628 GCA_051871335.1 Muribaculaceae bacterium
ATATATGCAGATTTCGATTGGCTTGATGAGCCATTGTTAGTTGGCGAATTGGGCTATGAGTCTCTTCGCGGAACGGATTCCTATTCGTTTAAATACGATAATGATTGGCTTCGTCAGTATGGCGGTCTTTTCCTGAGTGCCGATATCAACAACTATCCAGGTCAGCAATATACACAGCCGGACAGAGATATCTTCGGCTGCTTTAGCGATGCTTTGCCTGACCGTTGGGGACTGTTGCTGCTCAACAGGCGAGAACAGATTCTTGCAACAGAGGAAAAAAGACCAGTCCGTAAGCTATCCTCTTTCGATTATCTCATGGGTATTGATGATTACTCACGTATGGGCGGTTTACGTTTCAAGGAATCGCCTGAGGGCGCGTTTATCAACTGTGAAAAGTCTCTCCGTATTCCCCTACTGACCGATATAAGAGCTTTGGTTGTTGCCTGTATGGAAATTGAGAAAAGTGAGGAGCTGAACCTGTTGCCCGAAAAGAAATGGCTGCTTCAACTCGTTCATCCTGGAACATCGCTTGGCGGTGCACGTCCGAAAGCCGGAGTCATGAATGATGAAGGTTGCCTTTGTGTCGCCAAGTTCCCGTCAAGTAATGATGATTACGATGTTGGCCTTTGGGAGCATCATAGTCATTTGTTGGCAAAGGAAGCTGGCGTGATTGCAGCTGAAACAAGCGTCATTGAGACAGGTGAGAAATACCATGCTTTGCTTTCCAAGCGTTTCGACAGGACAGCTGATGGACAAAGAAAGCATTTTGCGTCAGCCATGACCTTGCTGGGGTTGACAGATGGCTGTGATGCCAAGACTGGTAACGGCTATCTGGATATAGTGGACTTCATTTTGCAGAACAGCTGTGATGTGGAAGATAACTTGCGCCAGCTCTATCGTCGAGTGGCATTCAATATTGCCATTGGCAATAGCGACGACCATTTCCGCAATCATGGCTTCTTGCTCACTCCGAAAGGTTGGACACTCTCACCAGCTTATGATATGAATCCAACATTGAATGAATACCAGGCTTTGCTCATCAATTCCACAACCAACCGTGCAGACCTTCAGGTGCTCCTCGATTCATCAGAAGAGTACATGATAGGCAAGGGGGAAGCCGGACGAATCATCGATGAAGTGAAGGAGGGTGTGACGCATTGGAAGTCAATTGCCACTCGACTTGGTATTGCCAGGCGAGAAATGGATGTATTTGAGCAAGTGTATCAACGTTCGCTAAAATAAACGAAAAACTGTAGCAATATGTATGCGAGTCGCTCTTGACGGGTGGATGTGCTGATGTCCGGAGGAGTCATTCTTTTGTGTCGTTTTTTTGTTTTGTTAAAAATCGCCCAATCCAATGAGCGAATGCCAGATTTGCCGCGATAAATGCGATGCCGGCAGCTCCGCATAGAGCTATTATCACAGGGTCCATTGAATGCCAAATAAAATATAGCACAAGGAAAGCGTATGGAATTAAGAGTAATGAGGTGATGAGTCCGGGTACATACCCTCTTACCACGATAGCCTGGCAGATATGTATCAGCAGGTGAAAGGAGAATGCGATGAAAAGGGCCGACCACAAATATAAGCTGTAATCTCCACAAATGACTACATAGTACGTTGCAATGGCAAGGATGATTAGTTCTTCTAATGCGGCAATTGCAAAAGCTGCAGTGGTTAGACTGCTAAGATGAGTGATGATTGGCTTGAGCTTTGGGAATTTCTCAGTCATGGAGTCTTTATGCGCTGTCATCCAGTGTCGGAACATCAACACTTCTTCGCCATCGTGCAAGATGAAGGCAAGTGGTAGTGAAATGGCAGGGTATAATATATGTAAGTTGCTCATTTTAAGTGTGATGTGTCTGGAAATGCCTATTTGCCGATGCAAAAGCGGGAAAAAATATTTGTGAGTATATCCTGAGAGGTGATGGTGCCGGTGATGGTGCCGAGGTGGAAGATTGTCTCTCGGAGGTCTTGTGCGATAAGGTCGCCGGAGAGGTTTGCGGCGAGGGCATCAATGACGCGGGCGGATGCTTGCTCGGCGTGTGCGAGAGCTTCGCAGTGGCGGAGGTTTGTTACCATTACGTTGTCTGCGGTGTCAGTTGCCACGATGTTTTGCAGTGTGGCGGTGAGGGTGTCAATGCCGGTGGCGTTTTTTGCGGATATATGGATTATGGGGGTGTCCGCTGTGATGGCGTGGGAGGAGAGGGCTGCTGTGATGTCGGTGTCTGTGATGACAGGGGTTAGGTCTGACTTGTTTGCGGCGATGATGAGTGAGGTGGAGTTGTCGGCGGCGAGAGCGTCGGCGATGTGTGGGAGAGGCTGGGTGTTAATTGGCTGTGTGGTGTCAATGACGAGGATGATGATGCGGGCGCGGGAGAGAGCGGCGTAAGCGCGGTCGATACCGATGTTTTCAATTTTGTCGTTAGTTTCGCGGAGACCGGCGGTGTCCATAAAGCGGAAGAGAAATTCACCGATTTCGATGGTGTCTTCGACGATGTCTCGAGTTGTGCCATGAATGTCGCTGACGATTGCTTTTTCGTCGCCGAGGATAGCGTTAAGGAGTGAGGATTTTCCGGCGTTTGTTTCGCCGACGATAGCGACGGGTATTCCGTCTTTGATTGCGGAGCCGGACTTGAAAGAGCGGAGTAGCCTTGAGACCTCGGTGTGTACTTCGGTAGCGCTCTGAAGGAGCTTTTGCCGAGAGGCAAATTCTACGTCTTCTTCAGAGAAGTCGAGTTCGAGCTCGAGGAGGGATGCGAGCTGTAGTAGCTGTTCTCGCAGAGCCTTTAGTCGCAGGGAAAAACCGCCACGCATCTGGTTCATGGCGATACGGTGAGCGGCTTTTGAGGAAGAAGCAATCATGTCTGCGACAGCTTCAGCCTGAGCGAGGTCCATTTTTCCGGAGATGAATGCACGGCGAGTAAATTCGCCGGGTTCTGCGAGCCGAGCGCCGGCGGATATGAGAGTTGCAATTAACTGTCGCTGAATGTATTTTGAGCCGTGGACTGAGATTTCCACTACATCGTCGCCGGTGAAGGAATTAGGGGCACGGAAAAGGGTGACGAGTGCTTGGTCGAGCGGAGCGCCGTCTGCGTCGGTGATGATGCCGAGGTGGGCGGTGTGTGATTTTGCCTTGAGGAGGTCAATTCCTTTCCAGATTGACTGAACGATGGGGAAAGCCTGTGGTCCGCTGACGCGGGCGACGGCAATACCGCCAACGCCGGGAGGCGTTGAAATGGCGCAAATGGTCTCTGTCATAGTGCTTTAAGTGATGCAATAGTTGCGGCAGGGTCTTCAGCTCCGAACACATAGCTACCGGCGACAAGGATGTCTGCCCCTGCATCTGCGAGTAAAGGAGCGGTAGTTGCGTTAACGCCTCCGTCGATTTCGATGAGTGGCTTGTTTGAGGATTGACTAATCATCTGCCGGAGTTTACGGAGTTTGTCAAGTGTCCGAGGAATGAATTTCTGTCCTCCAAATCCGGGATTTACAGACATTAGGAGAATCATGTCGACGTCATCGATAATGTCTTCAAGAGTCAAGACGGATGTAGCCGGATTTAGAGTTACTGCGGGTTTCATGCCGCCAGCGCGGATTGCCTGCACGGTACGGTGGAGGTGAGTGC
>JBJECS010000094.1:0-3619 GCA_051871335.1 Muribaculaceae bacterium
AAACGTCACCGCCGACGTTTTCTCACTTTGTTTCAAGAGTGGAAACGTTTGCGTACTTAAGGGCGGACATGATGCAGATGATTCCTCACGCGCCATCATCAGCGTCATACACAGAGTCTTGAAAAACCATGGAATTGACCCTGCCGTTGCAACACTTCTCCCCGCCACACGCGAGGCTACAGACATTCTCCTGGCTGCGCGTGGCATCGTAGACCTTATCATCCCGCGTGGCAGCAGTAGCCTTATCAACAGCGTCAGGGAAAAATCTAAAGTCCCCGTCATCGAAACCGGTGCCGGAGTTTGCCATTGCTACATTGACGCATCCGCTGATATCAATATGGCACGAGACATCGTCAATAATGCCAAAACCCGCCGCGTCAGTGTCTGCAATGCCCTTGACTGCATGATTATTCACAGCGCATCATTAGGCTCTTTAAGCACAATTTGTGAGCCTTTGAAAGACTCTGACGTCATCATCCACGCCGACGACCGGGCATACAAAGCACTCGAGGGTAAATATCCCGCTTCTCTCTTGCTCCTCGCTACTCCCAACGACTTCGGCACTGAATACTTGTCATACGCTATGGCTGTCAAGACTGTTGACTCCATTGACGACGCCATCGCGCACATCGACCGTTTTGGCTCCGGACATAGCGAATCTATAGTTGCCACAGACCGGAATGCCTTAGACCGGTTCTCCACCGAAATAGACGCTGCCTGCGTTTATACAAACGCTCCTACATCTTTCACCGACGGTGCTCAATTTGGACTTGGTGCCGAAATTGGAATCTCTACACAGAAAATGCACGCTCGCGGACCTATGGCTCTCGAAGGGCTTATGACATACAAATGGCTTATTTCCGGAAACGGACAGACTCGCCCATAACATAAATTATCAATAATAAGCGGCGAATGTAGTACATCACATTCGCCGCTTATTATACTTACCGAGCTATCTTAGGAGAAACAGGCGCATATCACGTCACCCTATACCTCCCAGGCAGTCAATACAGCTCTAAAATATCTTTCCGGAAAGAGTAAACTTCAGTACAGGATACACTGTTAGTTTATCCATAACATCCTTCCAGTCATTGTCCACGTCATCAAGGATTTCAAGCGTTCCATAGTCTGTATACGCCTTCATCTTTCCGTGTACCTGCACACCAAGCTCTACCATGAAGCCAAGACGGCTGCCGGGAACCGGACGACCATAGCCAATACCGAAATATGGACGGAAATTCTTTACACTGATACCTCCTGACGCATTGCCATTTTCATCTACCGGAATATTGTAATCACCGATTTTTACATATCCTTTACCTGACTCTATCATCCCGGCGATTTCATCACTGTGACCATTGATTTTCACAATGTCCTCACCTCCGAAATATCCACCTACTGCCACAAACAGAGAGTTCAGCCTGCCAAATGGATATACGTTGAATATCACGTCAAACTGGGTGCGCTTCAGGTCTCCCTTCATGTCCATCTCAAAATATTGTGATGTACTTATCCCGGGTGCTGTAAACGTTCCGTCTGCTGAGGCTGTAAACGTTATTCCCGGCATAAAGCTCGCACCTGCCCGCAGCTGTACAAAGTCTGTAATAGGTGTCGCTACATGAAAACCGATACCCTCACTTCCCACATTGGCGCCTACACCAAGATGATTAAACACACCAAGCTGTCCATACGCTTTTCCACCGAAGAATGCTATCGCAATAATTACGGCTAATAAAATTTTTTTCATAATTAAACATTTTATGTATTAGTAAATTGTAAACTTTTTTGAACACAGACACACATCTTCATACCATACCTCAACTCGATAGCTACCGCTTGACCAATGACCGGACGTATTGCTGCCCCAGCCTGGTAGCGTTGCCTCTTGCTCTGAGTTTTTATCGCTCCGAACGCTCGTGCTAAATGAATATCTGCCTATATAGCTATTACTATTGTTTTCACTGCTTGTGCTCAGGCTCTCGCCCTGAAAAAACTTTACGCATAGTGTTACCGACTCGTCTGCCAATCCGGTATAGTATATTTTTGGCTGGATATATTTTGTATTGTATGAATATATTGTAGAACCGAAATCGTCTATTACGTTGAGGTCAAAATCAGTATTCGCAAACTTCATGTCAGTTATTAATATCGGATATTTATTTGATACTGTTGAAAATAATGCCTTCTGAGACTGTGTATTTGACTCATAATCAGTTTTCAAAGTCTCATACTGCTCCGACAATTCCTCCAACTCGCTTTGAGCATATCTATAACTTGTCTGCAACCTGTCTTTCTCCGTTTCTGACTCACCAAGAAGCATAAACAAAAATACACTAATCACCGCAAGCAATACTATCGCCAACCAATAGCCCCAAACCGGACGTTTCACCTGTTGTTCCATCATCTGCACAGGTGCCTGATTAGGCTGATTGACATGGCTCGGTTGACCCGGCTGACTCTGTCGGCTGCTTGTGTCTTCCACAAAATTATCTCCCGCCGCTTCTTGCCTAAAACTGCCTTTATTCTCTTTTTCCGTTGGCTCGCTTGCGCCTACGGCAACATCACCATCCAGTTTTCGCTTGAAATTCTCGTTCATAACACATTTTATATTATCCACCGCAAATTTAATCTTTTTTCACAATATATACAACACATTTCCCTCTTTTTCACCCTTATTCGCTCATTTTTCCCTCCAAAATGCAAAAAAACGTCTCCATTATGCCTTTTTTATCAAAGATTATTACTAAATTTGCAAGCTGAAATATTGTCGAAAATAAAATAAATTAAATAACTACTAATATTTTAACAACTTAACATGCAAAACAAAGGGACTTTAGGAAGTATCATCGCCGGCGTTATTGCCGTCTTCTTGGTATTGGTCTGCCTTTTCTACCTTTCATTCTCACTGGTGAGCAACCACTATGAAAATAAGGCTGACGAATACGCTCTGAGCGTGGCTGGCGCTGCTGGTGAACATTCCGACCAGTTTAACAAGGCTAAGAAAGCCTACATGGACTCTCTTGCCAAAGAACCCGTTTTCTTGGGTTACAAATTCTCTGAAGTACAAAAATGGGGTGTGGGGCTCGGTCTCGACCTCAAGGGTGGTATGAACGTTATTCTTCAGGTGTCTATGCCGGACATCCTCAAGTCTATGAAAAACGCTGACCCTGATGAGGCTTTCGACTCTGCTCTCGCTTATTCAGACTCTATTATCAACAACCACATCGAAGACGACTATGTGGGCGTTTTCACTCGCAAATACCGCGAGCTTAACCCACACGCTGACTTCTCTGTCGTTTTCAGCGGCATCGTGGAGCGCGGCGCTGACGACGGCAAAGTAGCTTCTAAACTAAAACAAGAAGTGAAAGACCGCGTTAATAACTCCGCTACTAACGTCCTCCGTAGCCGTATTGACGCTTACGGCGTGGTTTCTCCTAATATTCAGGTCCTTCAGGGTAAAGACGGACAAATACTCCTCGAGCTCCCTGGCGTTAAAGACCACCAGCGTGTGCGCGACCTTCTTCAGCGCGCTGCTAACCTCGAATTTTACGAAACTTATAAAACTACCGAAATCTACGGCAACCTCGCTTCTCTTGACGGTAAGCTCCGCGAGAAAAAC
>JBJECS010000095.1:0-18763 GCA_051871335.1 Muribaculaceae bacterium
AGTAAAACGAACTTTCACGTTCAGCTCATACGAGCGGAAGAGAAGGTCTTTCATAATGTCGCCTGACACGTCCGGCGTAGTCTTGAAAAGAATACCGAGGGAGAGGGAGTGATGAATATCCGCCTGACCGATATCAAGGATATCGGCATTATATTTTGCCAGGACTGCAGTGAGCGCAGAAGTTACACCCGGATGGTCTTGACCAGAGATATTTATTAGGATAAGTTCAAAATTTTCAGTCATAAAAGTCTGATTATTATTCCATTACGTATGGCAGGAGGAAGTTTTTCCAGTGAATATAGCCATTACCCAGCAAGTGAAGACCGTCGTTTGTATAGCGAGCGTCAAGATTGCCGTTTTCGTCAGCAAAAATCGGGTAAGAGTTAATCCATACAAAGCCTTTTTCCTCTGCCATAGCAGCGAGCTTCACGTTTATGTCGCGTATTACCTGTTCTTTTCCGAAAATAGCCTTATAGCGACCGAATGAATTGTTTATCGGCAGGAGTGACTGCACGTAAAGCCTTGTTTGAGGCGTATTTACGCGGATATAGTCTATCAGTTTGCCAAGTGCGGTGGCTATAGAGTCTGCGGTAAGATTGTGTGACACATCGTTTACTCCGGTGAGGAGAAAAATCTTCTTAGGATGTCCTTTCACCACCGTGTCTATGCGCTCAAACACGCCTTGCACCACATCGCCGTTAATTCCGCGGTTTTTAATGTTTGGCATACCGAATAGCTCGTGCCATTCACAGCCGTGAGTCAGCGAATTGCCCACGAATACTATGTCTGTTGAATCCACCGGGAGTATTTCAAAAAGCGAAGCCCTCTGATAATACAGCTCTGTGTACTTTTTTTGCGCACCCGCCAGCAAGACGGATGCGAGAAATAGTAAAGTTAATAATTTTCTCATCTGTAATTTAAGCATTTAGCATTGATAATTACTCATTGCCTCGATAAGCGTCTGTAGCCTTTTTCACAGAGCCGTGCATTAAGAGGAGGCGCTTTGCCTCATCGTATGGCAAGCCAAGTTCTTCTACGAGCATACGTGTACCACGGTCAACAAGCTTAGCGTTTGACAGCTGCATATTTACCATCTTATTGCCCTTTACACGACCCATCTGAATCATTACGGAGGTGGTAATCATATTGCAAATCATCTTTTGTCCTGTGCCGGATTTCATACGGCTACTACCGGTAACATATTCCGGACCTACAATCATTTCTATGGCAATGTCTGCCGCCTCTGAAATTGGGGCGTCAGGATTTGACGTGATGGCTGCTGTAAGAATACCATGTTCACGGCAAGCCTTGATGGCACCGATGACGTATGGAGTAGTACCTGAAGCGGCAATGCCGATTACAGTATCCTTATCGTTAATATTGAATGCCTGGAGGTCTTTCCAGCCCTGTTCAGTGTCGTCCTCGGCATTTTCAACAGGGTTACGGAGAGCGGTGTCGCCACCTGCGATAAGTCCTATCACCCAAGACGGGTCCATACCGAATGTTGGAGGAATTTCTGATGCGTCAAGCACGCCAAGGCGACCTGAAGTTCCTGCACCCATATAGAAAATACGTCCGCCGCGTTTCATGCGTGACACGATTTCTGTGACAAGCTTCTCTATCTGCGGAATAGCTTTTTCTACTGCGAGGGCTACTTTTTTGTCCTCGTTGTTTATGTCGTGGAGTATCTCTGAGACACTCTTTTTCTCAAGGTCGTTGTAGAGCGATGGTTGCTCACTGATTTTTACAAACATAATTAGAAATATTATTAAATTTATCGTTTCAATTATTTCAGGTTGATTAGCTGTGGAATGCGATAAGTCCTTCCATTGGGCTCTTGATGATAGTGCCTATATGGCAATCTACGGCAGACGCAGCTTCGCGGAGT
Source organism: Muribaculaceae bacterium (assembly GCA_051871335.1). GTDB lineage: Bacteria > Bacteroidota > Bacteroidia > Bacteroidales > Muribaculaceae > CAJUPY01. Next base: position 1,889 of record JBJECS010000095.1, read on the forward strand.
ACGTCTTGATAGTAATAAGCTATCGAGCCGATGAAGTTTACAGGAAGGCTCTTGTAGTTCGCATAGTTCGCGATGTTGCGCACAAAGAAAGACTTGAAGGAGTTGAGAACAAGGCGGTGAACTGCCGGCTCCTCGATGTTTTGGATAAGGAACGGAGTGACAGACGCGAGGAAACGGTTTGCTCCCGGCTGCTTATACACTTTTTGGATAATGGTGAGGCGGTCCAGCTCATACTGTTTCAGAAATTTCTCGCACAGCTCTGCCGGAAGCTGGTTTTTCAGCACGTCGCCAACAAGGAGCTTACCAAGAACGGCACCGCTGCCTTCGTCACCGAGGATATATCCCAGCGGAGAAACGTTATCCACTATTTTTTCACCATCATAGTAGCATGAATTTGAGCCTGTGCCCATGATGCAGGCAATGCCCGGCTGATGTCCGCAGAGGGCGCGTGCCGCTGCAAGAAGGTCGGTGTGCACCTCTATAATACCGGCTGGAATGCTCTGCGCTATTGCACGGCGCACATTGCCGCATACCTCGTCTGAAATACAACCTGCGCCATAGAAATACACTTCATCTATTGCATATTCTGCCACCTCGTCGCGAAGTTCATTTTTTATTCTTTCTGCCATTTCCTCTTCAGTGAGCATTATGGCGTTCATACCACATGTGAAAACTTGTTTCACTACTTTTCCATTTTCGATAACACACCAGTCTATCTTGGTGCTACCACAGTCTGCTATAAGTTTCATATCTTAATATAAATTTTTTTCTTGTATAATACATAACCGATTACCCAGTTAAAGCCCACAAAAAGAAGGGCGAATATCAGCGATGCAAGGGTCTTGTCCCCGCCGCAAAGAGGTGTGAGCCACTGGGAGTAAATCACGCCTTTTATAGACATCATACCGCTCTCTGCTGCAGAGCATGGCACGAGGATGCTGCCGATGATTATACTTAGCACGCCACCCAGCACATAGAGGAATAGAGGATTGATGCCGAATGCCTCAAAGAATTTACACCAGGTCTTATACCCCTTGATGTCTATTATCCATATCAGGATTGCAAGGAGACTGGACGCGAGTCCGCAAGTGACTAATACGTAAGACGGTGACCAAATTTTCTTGTTGATTGGCATGCCGTAGTCCATTAGGAAGCCGGCGAATGTGAGGAGAGTGCCGAGGATGAATAGTCGTTCGATGCGTTTGTCATTGTCTTTCGTATCCATTATCATCAGTCCCGCCATAAAACCAATGAGAACATGTGCTATTGCGGGGAGAGTGCTGACAAGACCTTCCGGGTCAAGAGAGAGGCTTACACCGCCATCGGTGTCGGTATATAAGTGGTTTTCACCCAAGATTTTATGGTCTACGATATATATAACATTCTCAGTAGAAAACTCAAATCCATTTCCGGTAATAAGAATAGCTGAATACACTACGAGTATTCCCACTATCAGTGCCGGAATATACTTATGCTTAAGTAGCAACGCAACAAGTGCCGCTGCACAGTAACATAGCGCAAGGCGTGGCATTACGCCAAGTATTCTGATTGTGTCAAAATGGTTTATGCAGTCAGGGAAAGGTGTACCGGCTACAATGGCGCGGAGTGTCTTGCCAAACCATGCAATGGCTATGCCGATTGCAAAAATCACGATAGTACGGCGTATTATCTTCCATAGTGCACTCCCTGAGAACTCAAAGTTAAACTTTCTCATGGAAATGAACGTGGAAACACCCATAATGAACATGAAGAACGGGAACACCAGGTCGGTTGGTGTCAGTCCATTCCACTCCGCATGCCTCAGCGGTGCATAAATGCTGCCCCACGAGCCGGGATTGTTCACCATAAGCATGCCTGCTATGGTGATACCTCTCAGTATGTCCAATGCAAGAAGTCGCTTAGGTTTTTCGGTGGTTGTCATAATTTGTTGATATTTATTAGTTTTAGGGTTAACGTGTTGCTTCTTCTACGAGGTAAACTATTGATTTATACGGCACTCCGCTATTCACTGAGAGTCCCACCTCGCAAGTGCGGCTATTTGAATAGCCTTCTGTCACCTTTGTTTCCACTATCTGTGGGCGGAGTTTGCGTAGCGCATAGCGGTTAAGCTCCGGCATTGTGAAGCCCTTATCGCCCGCAAAGCCACAGCAGCCTATTTCCGTAGGGACTACTACCTTGGTCACGCAGCGGCGCGCCACGTCTATCAGTTTAGGTCCTACACCCATTAAGCGTGACGAGCAAGTGACATGAACCGCCACAGTCCGGTCTATCTTGTGGAAAGTAAGGTTTGGCACAAGGAAATCTGCAATAAATTCTGCAGGCTCATACAACTTCAAGTCTTTTATATGATTGCGCATACGGTGAAGGCATGGGCTCTGGTCGCACACCACCGGATATTTCCCGTCTTCCGATGCCGCCTTAAGTGCTGCCTCCAGTTCTGCCGTCTTTCCGTCGGCAATGTCAGGCATACCTTTGCTCTCCCAAATCATACCGCAGCACAGTCCGTCGCGGTTTGCCGGGATTATCACCTCATATCCCGCACGATTACAGAGTTTTATGAATGTATCTATCAAATCCGGCAACATATGCCCGTTTTCCTGCGATGCACCCATAGCGCGGTTAATACAACTTGGGAAATACACTATTTTCTTGTCCAGTCCCACAGTTGGCTGCGCAGGCTCACTACTCTTGTAGTGTGCCGACGGCAGGGATGAGGACCACAGGGGTAGCCCCATTTTTGAAAGGGCGAAACCCACTTTATCCACTGCACGGTTGCCGATTATTTTCCTTATTCCATTTGCAGTGGAGAGGATTGGGCGGAGAGTGGTGGAAATTCCGCCAAGGTGGTCTGCCGCAAATTTTCCGACCTTGTATCCAAACGAGCCATTTGGCAGACCCTCAGCTCGCAGGTCGTGTATCATTTCACCGGTATTGATACCCATCGGGCAAGACGTGCTGCAAAGCCCGTCGCCGGCGCAAGTGTCAGTACCAAGTGTCTTAAATTGTGCTATCAATGTCTGGCGCAACTGTTCGTTTTCGCCGGTGATTTCAAGGCGCTTAATCTCTCGCTGCACCACAATTCTCTGGCGAGCGGAGATAGAGAAGCCGCAGGTGACGCAATTTACTTCACAGAAGCCACATTCTATGCACTTATCCACCCAGCGGTTTGTGATAGGCATGGCTTTGAAGTGCTTGATATAACATTCCGGGTCTTCGTTGAAAATCACGCCCGGATTAAGTATGCCTTTCGGGTCAAAGAGCTCTTTCATGCGGTGCATTATGCTCCACGCCTTTTCTCCCCACTCTTTTTTCACAAACGGTGCCATATTCCTGCCGGTGCCATGCTCTGCTTTCAGCGAGCCATCGTATTTGTCCACTACAAGGTGCTCAACCGCCTCCATAAGTGCTTGATAGCGTTTTACTTCCTTCTCTGAGTCAAATCGCTGAGAGATGATAAAGTGGTAGTTACCCTCAAGGACATGACCATAAATACATGAGTCGTCATATCCATGCTCTACGAGGAGGTTCATCATGTCTATTGTGGCATCAGGCAAATCCTCGATGTGGAATGCAATGTCTTCTATCAACACTGTCGTACCCAGCGGACGAGTACCCCCTACAGATGGGAAAATACCCGAGCGTTTCTGCCAGTATTCGGAATATACGGCAGGATCGTCGGTGAATTTCGCCGGCACATATAGCGCAAACGGCTTAAGGATTTCCAGGATTGCGTCAATATTTGCCTGAAGTTCTTCCTTGCTGTCTGCTTTTGTCTCGGTTAAGATTGCTGTAAGTCCCTCGCCTGTTGTGTCATGCACAGATTCCAGTGATTTCTTATCAAGGAGTTCTGCACTGAACACCGGACCTTTCTTCATTGCTATCACTGCCTCGCAGGCGGTGCGTACATCGCTGAAATACAGCAACGCGCTGGCTGAGTACTTATGCAGGTGCGACGTATTTACGGTCACCTCGCTCATAAACGCAAGCGTACCCTCGCTACCCACCATACAGTGTGCAATAATCTCGTAAGGGTCTGTAAACTCTATGAATGGCAGGATATTTAGTCCCGTCACGTTTTTTATTGAATATTTGTGGCGGATACGCTTCACGAGGGCTTCGTCTGCACATACTTCATCTCGCAGCTCTTCAATTCCCTTGATGATTTCAGGATGCTTTGCCGCAAAATGACGGCGAGACTCCTCATCTGCCGTATCCAGCACTGTACCGTCTGCCAGCACTATGCGCACAGAACGCATCACCTTATCAGAATTGGCGTGAGTGCCGCAGTTCATGCCGGAGGCGTTGTTTATCACAATTCCACCCACCATTGCGCTCTTTTTTGATGCCGGGTCAGGAGCGAACATACGTCCGTATGGCGCAAGGATTTCATTCACTCGCGCGCCAATTATACCCGGCTGGAGCGTAATGGTGGAAAGGTCTTGAGATATTGAGTATTTTTCCCAATGTTTTCCCGCCACTATCAGAATTGAGTCACTTATAGCCTGACCGGAAAGGCTCGTGCCCGCCGCTCGGAATGTGACAGGGAGCTGCATTGCAGAGGCTATAGCCAAAAGACGAGACACCTCTGTCTCAGTAGAGGCACGCACCACTACTTGAGGCGTCAAATGATAGAAGCCGGCATCTGCGCCCCATGCTATTCGGCGCAGTTCGTCCACATAGATGCGGTCTGCCGGGAGAAACGTCTTTATCTGTTTGACAAATTCTTGATATTCGGGTTTCATTTGGGATTTCGAGTTTTAAGTCAGCTTATTTGTTATTTATACAGATGATATTTAGCCTTTTTCTCGCTAAACCACTGCACGTCTTTGTTCCAGTATTCTTCTATGTCTGCCACGCGGTAGTTTTTGCAGAAGCGCGCGCGGATTTCCTTGCTGCCCACAACCTTGTCAAACATTGAATAGCGGCTCTTGTCGCCAAGGTCAAAGAGTAGTGAATCCGGATACAGTTTTGCAAGCTCCTGCATTGCATAGAAGTTTGTGAGCGAGAGAGGCGCTTTTTCCTTGTCTGTCACATACACTTCCACACCTTGCAGGTTTTTACCCTTGCCTGTTGAATAGAATGGCTTGATGTGGATAGGACGGAAGTTCATGCCCGGCAATTTAAGGTCTTGCATTGCCTTGCAGAAGTCGTTTGCGTCTATCCATTCAGCGCAGAACAGCTTAAACGGCATTGTGTAGCCCACTCCAATAGAAATGCAGTAAAGCTCGCCCACAATTCCGCTAATTGGGTAATAGATTGCATAGTCTGGCGTAGGGATATGCGGTGACGGGAGCACCCACGGCATGCCTGTCTCGGAAAATTTCATGTCGCGAGTCCATCCTTCCATCGGGATAACGGTGAGGTTTACTTTTTTGCCGCTTTCCAAGAGTCCTTCCTCGTTCAGATACTGCGCAAGCTCGCCCGGAGTAAGTCCATAGAGATATGGTATCGGGAACTGGCTCACGAATGAGAAGCAGGAGTCTTCCACAATGTTGCCTTCTACCTTATTTCCTCCAACTGGATTAGGACGGTCCAGCACCATAAACTCTTTGCCGAGTTCTGCGCACGCATCCATCGCAAGTCCCATCGTGGAGATGAATGTGAATGAGCGGCAGCCTATGTCTTGAATGTCATATACAAGCACATCAACGTCCTTGAGCATTTCTGCACTTGGCTTGCGGTTTTTGCCATAGATACTATACACAGTAACGCCTGTTGCGGCATCTACCGTATTGTCCACATGGTCTCCCGCGTGAACGTCGCCGCGCACGCCGTGCTCAGGCCCATATAGTGCCACAAGCTCCACTCCTTCTGCTTCGTGAAGTATGTCGATTGTAGATTTAAGATTATTATCCACACCGCTCGGGTTTGTTATAAGCCCTACGCGCTTGCCCTTGAGCTGCTCAAAGCCGCCGTTGCGAAGCACTTCAATGCCTGGCTTTACTTTTGGAGCTGAGTCATTTACAAACTCCGCCTTTACTTCCACATTGCCACAGCTCGCCGTTGCAAGTGCTATGAGTGTAGCGAATATAAATTTCTTAATCATTATTTTTCCTCTTTTTTCTCTTCTACTTTCTTTTTGCCGTATGCCGGGTCTACCTTAATCATAGCCGTAACTGCCCATGTTGCTAAACAGCAAAGCAAAGTCCAGCAGAAGAAGTGATTATAACCAATTAATTCCTGTAGCCAACCAGACCACATTCCCGGTAGCATCATGCCAAGTGCCATAAAGGCTGTGCAGATTGCATAGTGTGATGTCTTGTACGGTCCGTCTGCAAAATACATCATAAAGAGCATAAATGCAGTGAAACCAAATCCATAGCCGAATTGGTCAAGGAACATACCACCGCATATCGTTGTGATACCGCCTATTGTGTTCGGGTCCGGCTGTACTGCGCTAAGGAAGATATAAACAACGGAGTTCAAAGAAATGCTAAGTGCCATAGGCCATAACCATTTCTTGAGTCCGCCCTTGGATGCTACTATACCACCGATAATACCACCTATTGTAAGACCAATAATACCGATAGTACCATAAACGATGCCAACCTGTCCGGTTGTGAGTCCAAGTCCGCCCTTGTCTATTGGGTCAAGGAAGAATGGATTGATAATCTTAACAAGCTGTGCTTCTGGCAAGCGATAGAGTAGCATGAATGCCATCGCAATCCACACTTGCTTTTTCTGGAAGAACGTCTTGAATGTATCAAGGAAGCCAAGTATGATTTCACGCGCTGTTGCTTTTTCTCCATTGCCCACACTGCGGTCTGAAGATGGCTTTGGAAGAACCCAGCTATGATACATTGCGGCGCCAAGGAAGAATACAGACAGTACTATGAACACTATCATCCAGGCTGTAGGTATATTGCCGGATGTTCCTTGGAATGACGCCTCTGTTTGGGTAGCAAGCTTGCTGTCAATCTCAAAATACACATACGCCACCTTATCCCAGTTTTTTGGCGTAAATTCAAAGCGGGAAGAAAGGTCTTTGTCAAGTTTTATACTCTGGTCTCCACTTTTGTAATTCAACACAAATACTCGATTTTCTCCCTCTGAAGGCTGCTGAGTAAGACGAATACCTACTACCGCAAAGTTTGATGCAACAGTCTTTGCTTCGCCTCGCTCTTCGCCAAAGGTATTTCTAATCCAGTTTTCAAGAGAAATAACCCAACCGCTCGCTTCTTTTACCTCTGCCTTTTCCTCTGTCTTGACTTCTGCGGCTACAAAGCCATTTTCTTCATTTAGTCTCTTGATAGTTTCCTTGACAGATTTTGAATACTCCATAAATGTGACAGTTTCGCCACTTGCAAGAGTGACATTTTCCGGAGTTTTAACACCGGCTACCACACATTCTGTTGTATATACAAATTGCTCTGTAGCAGCCTGTTCTGCGGTAAGTTCAGGAACATTGCTGAAAAAATCTTGCGCTTGAGCGCAGACTTCAATTCCGGGGTCAACCTTTACGCTTATATCTGCCGGCTCAAGACCGGTATTGGATTCTATCACACCTGCTATGATTACAAGCAAGCCCTGACCAACAATTGTAGCTACACGATAGAATGTAGAACGGATTCCCACATACGCGGCTTGTTCATGCTCCTCCAGGGCTATCATATAATATCCATCGGATGCAATATCATGCGTCGCCGATGCAAATCCCACAAGCCAGAATATCGCAAGCGTCAACTGGAAGAAAAATGGCGTAGGTATTGCAAACGCTACTGCTGCGAGTCCAAATCCTATAATCCATTGCATAAGGAGTGTCCACCAACGTTTGGTCTTTATTATATCCACAAACGGGCTCCAGAATGGCTTGATTACCCATGGAAGGTAAAGCCAGCCGGTGTAAAGGGCGATATCAGTATTTGATATACCTAATCGCTTATACATTATCACTGTAATTACGTTTACAGCCACGTAAGGAAGTCCCTGCGCAAAATACAGCGTTGGAATCCAAGACCATGGTGAACGTTTTTTCTCTGTATTCATCTTTGTTTTGTTTTTTAGTAAAGCGGACGGATTTCCGCACCAATGAAGTAATGTAATAATATCTTGCGATAGTCATAGCCTCGGCTTCCCATTACGGCAGCTCCTATCTGGCAGAGTCCTACTCCGTGTCCCCAGCCGGCACCGCAGAGTGTGAAAGACTTAGGACAGCCATCAGCATCCGGTTCTCCTTTCTCCACAATGAAAGCACTGCTGTAAAGGTGACTCGGAGATAGCGTACGGCGGATTTCAAGCTCTTTGCCTATGATTTTAGTGAGTTTGCTACCCACTATTTTTAAGCGGAAAAGCCTGCCTGACGTACCGCGCTCCACAGGGATTAAGTCTATAATCTTGCCATAGTCTGTGCCGGAACGACGAGCAACAAGCTCTGAAATCTCATCTTGTGTATATTCAACTTTCCAGCGGTAGAAGTCTGTTGTCTCCTGGTCGTAATTGTTGAGCACTTGCGAGAGGATTTCCTTGTCCGTAGTTCCACAGAATGCTTCAGGGCGCGAAAGTATCCACTCGCGCGCATTTTCCTCAACTATCAGGTCTGGGAAATCCATTTCATTCTCTGAGTCGCGGCGTGCCACAAGGTATGAATGGTGAACAGGCTCCCAACAGTTTTCAAACTCTTCATAAACGCCGCCACAGCTCTTTGAGAAGCGTGCGTCACAGAGCTTTCCATCGCTGTATAACACTTCGCCCCATGTTGCCTTGATAGCCTCAGCCACACGTTCTGTGGTCTGGCGTGTAATGCCCTGATAACGTTGGCAGTGGTCGTCGGCGCATACGTCAAAGTTTACGTGGTCTTCGCGGTCAAACCAGCGAACCAGCTCACCGTCTTTCTCTGTGCATGCGCAATATTTCTCGCCTGAATCCACTATGCTCTTGTTTTTCTCTATTTGCGCCAAGAGCCAGCTGCGTGAAATCACCGCGTGTGCCTTCAGAAGCTCAAGCGATGCCGTTGCGCTCATTTCAGACGATATTACGCTCAGCAGGTAATCCTCTACGCCTATGACGTTTACGGCAGTGACCTTGCCATGCTCGTTTATCAGACGTAATGAGCCTGCAAACTGCTGGTCTTCACGGCGTTCCCAGTGAAAGTTCACGCCTATGGTAACGTCTTTCAGTGTAAAGTGATTTTCAGCCGCTGTAGGTGCAAAAATCACCTCATCGTAGAGATTTCCCTCCCATTCCACCTTGCCATCGACCGCACGGGCTGTCTGGTCTGCCGTCACTTTTCTATCGCATACGGTATAGTCGCCGGAAAAACTGAATTTCAGCTCCTCGGCAGACATAATACCCACGTTTACAACCGGTTGGCTCATATCTTTTCTATTATAGCGTTCATTTCCTCGTCGCTCAGACACAATTCATCGTATACCTGGCGGATAATGTCTGCGTCAAGGCGGTTGAAGTCTTTTTCAAGCGGAGTGATAAACACGCCTCCCATATCCACAGATGCCGGGCTGAGAAGTATGCTGTTCTCCCCTTCTGTACCGTAAAACGACGGACGATGACGCTTGCGCGGTATTACTACTATACGCACTTCGTCATCTTCTGTCAGGTAACACAGAATGTTCATCATCGGCTCTTTCTCTCCCTCCGGCACCGGCATTGCTGCATATAGGCGGTCAAAAAGTGCCTGAGCAGCCTGTGCCTCAGTTGTGTCAATGATAAACATATTTAAAGGCAGGTCTTGTGCCACTGATAAAACAGCCTCTCCGTCAGATTCTACCTGCAGCGGCACAAGTTCTGCTTCCTCCAGTATTTTCCCTATCGTGAGGAAATCGGAGTTGCCTGCCTGAAAATGCATATGGTCCGGTGCTGAAGCACCACACTTTGGTCCATTGTAAAAAACTGTATAGCCCTTCAGGTCACCTGCGAGAGACACCATATCGGCAATACGTCCGCTGATGAGCTGGTCTACATGGTTGTTGTCAGGAATGGTGAGGTGACGAGGGAAAATTGGGAATGGGTTGATAAGGATTGTGTAGCGTCCTCCCCACTCTATCCCGCGCTGTACTGCCGGACGATTTGCCGCGCAAAGGAAGCATTTGCGTTCCTTGAGCGACTTTGCGTCAACCTTTGCTGCAGAAGACACTATGCGTGCAGGATTAAACTGCACTTTCACAGTCATTCCGTCAACGTCTATTTCCTTGACTTTAACGCCTGAAAGGGCTGCAAAATTGTTGCGCGCCTGTTCCCACTCGGCGAGCTGCTCGAGCAGGAAGGCGTCAACAAGTGCTGATGTTACTTTTTCTGCCATTATTTTTTGTTCATTTCCACGCGTGCCTGGAGTTCCCAAGTACGGATACGGTCTTTATATAGGTTGTTGGCATTTGTCTTATTGATATCCAGAGCATGGTCTGAATTGTCTTCCCAGCGGCGGCAGAGATAAACCACGTCATATACACGACCTATCTGGCAGCGACGTGAGAATGCGAGTCCGAGTGCATAGTCTTCGCCATAGCTTGTGTTTGGCACGTTGATTTGGCGGAGCATAGGAGTGTAGAATGCACGTGGAGCGCCAAGACCGTTGATGCGGAGAGCGTTGTTGCGTCCGTTTTCAGGAGTCCACTCTTTGTGGTCGATTACGCCCGGCGGAATCATCTGCATATTGATGTCTGTGAGCATGTATGTACCCACAACCATTGCGCAGTTTTGGTCGTAGAATGCCTGTACCATTTTCTGGAGGGTGTTTTCGTCTGAATAAACGTCATCGCTATCCAGCTGTACTGCGAATTTACCGCATTTAGGGTGATTTACACCTGCGTTCCAGCATCCACCGATACCGAGGTCGTCACGTTCAGGCACGATATGCACGAGGCGTTCATCTGCTGCAAATTCGTCGATTGCCTCAGTAGTGCCGTCTGTAGAGCCGTTGTCGATGATGATGAGGTTAAACTTAAAGTTTGTCTTCTGGCTGAGTACGCTGCGGATAGCGTCGCGGATAGTGCGCACGCGGTTGCGTACCGGTATGATTACAGATGCTTCATATTCAAAGTCACCCTTGTCAAATTCTATCTTGTCAAATACAGGCTCAAGGTAGCCGCCGATTTTCTTCAGGTGGTCGGTGCAAGCCTTTTCCATCTCAATCTGAACGCCGCGGTTTTTCGGGTCAACGTAGCTGAAATGTGATTCACCGTCTTCTTTCTGTGGTATAGTGATGTCGGTATAAAGATATTCGTTGATGTGTACGAGTGGTGCGATGCGAGACACTTTCAATCGGAGGTCATAAAGTCCTGCTGCTGTATATTCTGCGTCTATTTCTGCTGCAGCTGCCTTGAATGCCTTTGTGCAGAAGAAAAGTACTGAACCGAAGTTGAAATCATCACGGAGAGAACCGAACTGATAGTCGATTACAGGCGCATTTGTGCGCTTGCCGTCTACTACTGAATAGCTGTCTGCATAAAGCATAGCCGCCTTTGAGTCTCCTGCAAGGCGTACAAAACGCTCCAGGGCAAGGTAGCCCATCACGAGTTTGTTATACTTTGTGTAGAGCAAGATGAAATCAGAGTCTGCCGCAGCAGCAATTTTTTTCATGGTAGAAGAACTGTTGAGAGCGTCAATCTTAATCAGTTCGCAGCCTTCTACAGCCTCTGCATCCTGTGCAGTGGTGAGGAGGAAAATTTTTGATACTAACTGAGATGCTTTGAGGCCTTCTACAGTTGCGCTGACCTGCTGACGGTCTGCGTAAGGGATGAAGCAGTTGATAGTAGTGCTCATGATTTGTTGTTAGGGTTTAGTTAGTTATTTAATGTTTTTTATTTGTTGCTAAAAAAGTTTAGGATTTGCTGCATGAGGGCATTGCGGCTCTCTGCACTCTTTATGGTTTCAAACGGGAAGCCTATTACCACAGTGCGGTAGTTTTTGTCTGCCATCGCTATGCCACCCACAAGGTTGTTTTCTCCATAGCGGATTATTGTCGCGCCGCGCTCGTCTGCCGGGTAGAATGAATCTGGAGATTCTACTACATAGCACTTGTCGTTTAGCTCTGAATAGAAGTCAAACGTATTTCTGCCAAAAGCATGGAAGCGTGACGGACACTCAAATGCCTCTCCCGTCACAGATGCCTGGTCCACTCGCCAGTGATAGCCCAGCACGCTCTGTGCGAAGCTCTGGTCAGCTTTCAGCGTTTCCGGGTCTGCTATGCTGTTGTCCCACAAGTCTGTTGCCACAAATGCTCCGGAAACAAACACGCTGCCGCCGGCTGCTGTGTGCGCGGAAATTTTTTGCTGCAGTTGTCCGGGGAACGTCTTAAATTCACTGCCGTAAAGACCTGTGCCGGTCTTTGTCTCTTTCTGTTTGCCAAGAATGAGGTCCAGTACTTGGGGCTTTTCAGCAAATGGTGCTGCCATATAAGCCTCAACGCTTGAGGATATAAAGCCGCGACCTGCCTTGCGGATTGCGCAGCCGTGAATGTATGGATAGTCAAATGTATTGCCGGCTATCACCTTGTCTTCATAGTTTGCGCGGCTTGCGCCGAAGCCTGCCGCATCATCGTCCATCCATGGGATTTCACGGCGGAATTCAAACTGTGAGCCTATGAAGTTTATATCTTTCATGTATGGAACCCCATGGTCACGCATATCGTTGAAACCGGCTATCTCGCCTGCATCAAACGTATCCGGTCCGCACACGCGCGTAAATCCGTTTACTATCAGCACCGGATTTTCATCGCCCATGTCGCAGAGAGCGAGGATTTCAGACGGGAAGCTCACACCGCCGTCATTTCCTGCCGTGATGCGGAATGAATATATATCATCAGTCTGTGCATCAAAGGTATATGATGTTTCTACAGTCACTGCATAATGCTTAAAAGCACCGTCATTTGTGCGGATTTCAACATTATAGTAAGTCGGCACAGCTGTCGGCTCCAGCTCATCTTCTGTAGGCTGCCAGCTGAGTACATATTTGTGGTCGCCTGTCTTGTTTATCTCAAATGCACGGACAGGGAGCGGCTGCACTATGTATTCTCTGTTGTCTCGCATAGCAATGAAGCGGAGCATACCCTTATAAATGGCACGGCTTACGGTGAAGCGGAATTTCGGGTCAAGCCCATACTTCATATCTGCAAAATTCTGATGTGAAAGCAGCTCAAGGAGCATAGATGGCACCTGTGGCTCACGACATTCACGATATTTCTTGTCCCAGAGTCCGCGGCGCATCCAGTTGGGCTCGTGCTTTGCTCGTATGTCACTCACGATTTGAGTCATTATCAAGTCTGTAAGGTCGCGTGAAGCAAGGCGAGAGTGTCCTGTGCCGAGCTTAGCGCCATCGTCGGTAGAGTATATTCCAAGCGTACCCACGATTGAATCGTTTGGCGTGCTACCGGCATCAGAGTGGAATGCGAATGAAAGGTCAATTGGTATCTTAAGTCCATCACGGTCCGGCAACATGCTGCTACCGCCGGCAAGCCAGTTTACCCACATTCCGCGGCATGTATAGTCGTCGTTATAGTCATTTTCGCCCTTGTACGGAGTGTAAACACTATCCGGCACGCCTGCCCACTGCAGCCAGTAACGCGCTCCCTCGGTATACTTAGGATACTTGCTTGAAATGTATTCCACCTGTTCCTCTCCGAGGTCATTAGTCATTCTTGCCGGACGTTCTATTACCCCATATCCGCCACCGATTTTCACAGCGTCGGCAGTCACTATTTGATAATTTTTCCCTGTTGCGGCGAGTTCCACTATCGGCTCACTTGACAAGCCCTTATTCAGCATGTAATGTCCAAGATAAATCCACGTTCCTCCGCCCATTTTCTGGTTTATCACCACTTTGTGCGGTCCGTCTGCCGCATTGACGGTATAGGTGGCATTTTCAGTGCTGTTTTTGTCAGATTTGTAAGATACATACACTGCATAGCTGTCTGTCTCAGGGATTTCCGCATTCCACTGCGCCTTTGCTCCCTCTCCCGCCACAGCCTTGCGTGTAGTGCCGAGCGTGAACGGATTGCTTCGTCCGGGAGTGTCGTTATACGTCGCATAGAGGTGCGCGAAGCCTGCTTCAGAGCAATTATTCCACTCTCCGCTTTCAGAATAATCTCCCTTCGCCATCCCTCCGTCGTTGTCAATTATTATTTCAGTATGGTTTGTATCCCTTTCTCGCGGAGAGATAACGTAAGCGCCTGAATTTTCAAGCATAGGCATCAAATATGGCATCACGAAGCTCTGCGTAAACAGGTCTTCTACGGTCTGCATTATTCGTGCACGCTGCCATTCCCAGCGGTTTAGTTTTTTCTCGAAGTAATAGCCATGGCTTTGCCACATTGCTATGTTCGAACAGCTAAGTCCCTTTGTTGGCTGGAAGCTGAATTTGTCCTCGTAAGTGATAAACGGAGTTTCCTCTGCAGGTCTGCCATATTTTCGGTCTGCGTCAATAGCAAGGTCTTCAATTTTAAAACCGTTTGCAGTGACTACTATTTTGTAGTTTTTGTAGCTTGGACCTAATGCAGCGAGCAACTCCTTTTTAAGTGCAGTGACCCTTTCCATTGTAAATGGAAGGTAAGATGTTGACTCATTGCATTTTACTGTCACGGTACGCGTCTTTGAATTTGTGGTTACTTTTTCTACTTTGACTTTTCCCACAGCAATGCCTTTCTCCACAGAGGAGGAAAGCACGTCGGTCAGTCGTTCAGCATCAGTGGCGGCAGACGCAATCATAGCACCCGCTGACAAGAACGCCATTGCCAAAGCAATTAGATGTTTTTTCATGTTAGGATTCCTAATTTTTTCGTTAACGTAGCACAAAGTTATAAATTTACCTTAAATATACATAACATTTTCACATAATTTAGTAATTAGATACATTTATTAGTATTTAACCACTTACAAATTTCAGAAAGCCAACAATCGCCTAAAAAATGTTTTTGCAGAGTGCAAAATTTTCATTATCTTTGCAAAATTATAGGAACAGTAACTGATAAGATAACACTGCATATGACCTAATACATAAAATCAACACAGTGATTATCACCGGTTTACCTCCACAATAACAACAAGAAAAAATGACAGGTTCACAAATATTCAGGCTGGCTTGCATAGTGCTGCTGTGGGCGCTAATAGTGATATATATACTCACTCACACGCCTAAAATCACGCTATATACCATATTCGTGGTGATAGCGTCAGGAATAATTGTATTTGTGCCTCTTTACAAGAAATACAAGAGAGAGAATGACGCAAAAAAGTGAAGAAAAATATCCACTATTGAGTCACATAGACTCGCCTGCAGACCTAAGGCAACTATCTGTAAACCAGCTACCTGAAGTTTGCGCAGACATTCGTCGTTTCCTCATTGATGCACTGTCGTCAAACCCCGGACATTTCGCATCCGGCATGGGTGCGGTAGAAATAACAGTAGCCCTACACTATGTTTTCAACACTCCATACGACCGAATTGTGTGGGACGTGGGACATCAGGCGTATGGACATAAACTGCTGACGGGACGACGTGACAGATTTGACACAAATCGCAAATTTGGCGGTCTAAGCGGATTTCCAAACCCTGCGGAGAGCGAATACGACACTTTCTCTGCCGGACACGCTTCAAACTCTATTTCCGCGGCACTTGGAATGGCTATTGCGTCGGCACTTAAAAACGAGAGCCCGAGGAGAAATGTAGTTGCAGTAATCGGTGACGCATCTATCAGCGGAGGCCTTGCATTTGAGGGACTTAACAATGCCGCAAATGTAAAAAATAACCTGCTTATAGTGCTGAACGACAACGACATGTCTATCGACCGGAATGTAGGTTCGCTTAACGGCTATCTTGCGCACCTCACCACATCTCGCAGATACAATAACCTAAGATACAAAGTATATCGTTTTCTCAGGAAACTTCACCTTGTAAATGAAAGGCAAAAGGGTGTAATTCAGAGATTTAACAACTCGCTGAAAACACTTTTCTCCGGTCAGCAAAACATTTTTGAAGGACTGAATATCCGCTACTTCGGACCTTTTGACGGACACGATGTGGAAAGACTCGTAAGCGTTTTGACCGATATCAAAGACATGGAGGGTCCACGCATCCTCCACATATGCACCACGAAAGGAAAGGGCTTTGAACCGGCGGAAAAAGACCCTGCCATATGGCACGCTCCAGGCAAATTCGACCCGGAGACCGGAGAGAGAGTAAAACCCGCACCCGGTCCGCATCCGCCTAAGTACCAAGACGTTTTCGGCGAAACAATCACAGAACTTGCCAAAGCAAACGACAAAATAATCGGCATTACCGCGGCGATGCCTTCAGGCACCTCTATGTCTATAATGCAAAAGGAGATGCCGGAGAGAGTTTTCGACGTGGGAATTTCAGAAGGACATGCAGTGACCTTTGCCGGAGGACTCGCAAAAGAGGGATGGCAGCCATTCTGCGCTATTTACTCATCATTTCTCCAACGCGGCTACGACCACATAATCCACGACGTGGCTATCCAGCACCTGCCCGTGACGTTTTGCATAGACCGCGCAGGACTCGTTGGAGAAGACGGGGTGACGCACCATGGCTGCTACGACCTGGCGTATCTCCGCACTATTCCCGGCATGATTATTGCTTCACCAAGCAACGAAATGATGCTTCGCAACCTGCTGTTTACGGCACAGGAGGCAAACCACGGACCATTTGCTATCCGTTACCCCCGAGGCTCGGGCAAAAACGTGGACTGGCGGCAGGAAATGCAGTCGATGCCAATAGGGAAAGGACGCAAAGTTTGCGACGGAAAAGATGTTGCAGTAATCTCCATTGGTCCAATATGTTACGACGTGCAACAGGCTGTGGCGAGAGCGGAGGAAAAAGGAATTTCAGCAGCGCATTACGACATGATATTCCACAAGCCTATCGACGAGCAATTATTGAAAGAAGTGGCTGAGAAAGGCTGCCCTATCG
>JBJECS010000096.1:0-3531 GCA_051871335.1 Muribaculaceae bacterium
TCTATGACTATGGACCACGAGGGTGCAGTACAGTGGGCGCGTATCACTGCTAACAACATCGGTAAATCTATCGCTATCCTTCTCGACGATGTAGTTTACTCTTTCCCTAACGTTAACAATGCTATCGAAGGCGGCCGCTCTCAGATTACCGGTCAGTTCACTATCGAAGAAGCTCAAGACCTTGCTAACGTACTCAAGAGCGGTAAAATGACCGCTAAGGTTGATATCATCTCAGACATGGTTATCGGTCCTTCTCTCGGACAGCAAGCTATCGAAGCCGGTTTCATATCTTTCGTTATCGCACTCGTGCTCCTCATGATTTTCATGATTTGCTACTACGGCGTTATTCCGGGACTCGTTGCTGACCTTGGTCTTATTCTTAACCTCTTCTTCACTTTCGGTATCCTCGCCTCATTCCAGGCTGTGCTCACTATGTCCGGTATCGCCGGTATCGTGCTCGCTCTTGGTATGGCTGTCGATGCTAACGTGCTCATCTTCGAGCGTACTAAGGAAGAGCTCCGCGCAGGTAAGCCTGTTCGTACCGCCATCGCTGACGGTTACAGCAACGCTTTCTCCGCTATCTTCGACTCTAACCTCACTTCTATCATCACAGGTCTTATCCTCCTCCTTTACGGTACTGGTCCTATCAAAGGTTTCGCTACTACCTTGATTATCGGTATTATCTGCTCTTTCTTCACTGCAGTATTCCTCACCCGTATCGTATTCATCGCCGGTGCTAAGGCTAAGCCTTTCCAGGCTCTCACTTTCGAGACTGGCATTTCATGCAACGTTCTCAAAAACACCGCTGTCGACTTCGTTGGTCAGCGTAAAAAGAGCTTCATCTTTGTTGCTTTGTTCGTTGTCGCTGTTATCGCTTCTCTCTTCGGTCGTGGACTTAACCAGGGTATCGACTTCTCCGGTGGTAGAAACTACGTCATAAAGTTTGAAAAGCCTATCAACACTGTTGAGCTCGAGGCTGCTCTTGACCCTGAATTTGACGGCGCACAGGTTTCTGTTATCACTATCGAAAGCTCAAACCAGGTTCGCGTTTCTACAAACTACAAGATTAACAACGAAGAAGCTGGCGTAGAACAGGAAATCGTTGAAAAGCTCTTCAAGGTTTGCCAGGCTCAAAACTATGTGCCGGAAGGTATGACTATTGAGAACTTCTCTGCTACTGACGACAGCCAGGGTATCATTTCTTCACAGAAAGTTGGTCCTACAGTGGCTAACGACATGCGTAACGAGGCTTACATTGCTGTTGCTCTCTCGCTCCTCGCAATGTTCCTTTACATCCTGTTCCGTTTCCGCAACATTGCATTCTCTCTCGGCGCACTTTCTGCAGTTGCTTTCACCGCTTTCTCTATAATCGGTATCTACAGCTTCTTCTGGGGAATTCTTCCTTTCGCTATGGAAGTTGACCAGAACTTCATCGCTGCTATCTTGACCGTTATCGGTTATCAGATTAACGATACAGTGGTCGTTTTTGACCGTGTACGTGAAAACGTTGCCCTTTATCCGAAGAATGACTTCTACAGCACAATCAACAAGTCTATCAACTCTACCTTGAGCCGTACAATCATGACTTCTGGTACTACGCTCCTCGTATTGCTCTGTATTTTCATCCTCGGTGGTGACAGCCTCCGCAGCTTCATCTTCGCTATGACGCTCGGCGTTGTTATTGGTACACTCGCTACCATTTACATCGCTTCTCCGGTGGCTTACCTCGTTTCTCGCAAAAAATAAGAATTTCTCTTAGCATAATTAAAAAAGCCGTTGCATTTTCCGCAGCGGCTTTTTTTGTGCTTGTTTCTCGGATTGAGTTTAGTTTTATATTTTAATTCAAAAAATTGCATTTTATTTGGATTTTTTAAAATTAATGTCTATATTTGTAGCGTCATGCCTGCGCCGTGCCATCAATAAGGATGCTGCGGGTGGGTGGGACACTACATAATGTAAAAGCGTCATCGATGCTTTGTCTTTTGGCTGTTTGAACCTGAGAAACTCAAAATGTGTGTCAAGGACAATGTCGGAAGTGAATGCTATGGGTATGCAATAATGGTATCCCGGGGTGTGCATGAGGGTATTTTATTTCCTCAGGGCACACTTTACCGGAATTACGTGTAACATATCGGCGTAGGTAGTCACTCTGCGAGTTCACACACAAGGCAATCTCAGGGCCTAAACAGCGGACGAGTTGAGGTGGAAACCTACGTTTTTTATTATTGTGTAGTTTACCTTAAGTTTTATATAAACGCCTTGTCGGGTTTCTAAGGGCAAAATATAGAAACAATGGGCTTATTCGGAAGAGGCAAGGGTGGAGGACTGATGAATGTTATCCGCTGCGATCAGGAAGAATATCTCGTATGGAAATGGAGGCCTCTTAATCAGGATGTCAACAGCACAAGCCGTGAAAATGCCATTCGTTATGGTAGCCGACTTCGTGTTAAAGATGGCGAAGTGGCAGTCTTTTTTTACAGACAAAAAGATGGCCCCGTTCAGGATTTTATTGTCGGACCTTTTGACGACACAATCAAGACTGAAAACTTCCCCGTTTTAACAAGCATTGTCGGGCTGGCTTTTGGTGGAGAATCCCCATTTCAAGCCGAGGTCTATTTTATTAATTTACAAGGCAATAATCAGATAAGATTTGTCATACCCTATTTTGATGTCGCTGACCCGAGACTTCCTGACTATCCTGTCCCTGTCGCTGTAAGAGGAACTCTTACGTTTGCTCTTGAAGACTATAAGAACTTTATCAAGTTAAACAGACTTGTCGATTTTGATTTGGAAGCATTTAATAAACAAATCAAAGACTCAATTACATGTAAAATCAAAGGAATTGTCACTAACATTCCTTCTCATTTAGGTATGCCTGTTGTTCAGTTGGAACGAAAAATTAATGAAATTAGTGAAGTCCTTGAAATCAATCTGAAAGACAGATTCGATGAGTTTGGTGTAAAGATGAAGCACATAGATATTAGTGCTATAGAGATTGATAAAGAGGCTGAAGCGTATGAAGCAGTCAAGTCACTCACCGGTGACATTACTGCCAAGACTATGCAAGTACAAGCGGATCTTAATATCAAGAATTTGCAAGATATGCAGGAAATGAATGTGAATAACATGGAAGAGACTATGCGCATTCAACGTGAAGAAGCTCAACGCGCTCAAAAACTGCAGACCGAGCAGAATTTTATTGGTGCTCATGCCATCAACCAGCAAACAAGTGTATTGCAGACAGCAACAAGCAATCTTGGTCAGATGGGGACTGTCCCAACAGGTGGGCAAGGTGGTGGACTGAATCCCGTTGGAACTATGACTGGTATGATGATGGGAGGTGCAATGGGCGGACAAGTAGCTGGTATGATGAACGCCATGGGGCAGCAAATGCAAAACGCTATGCAAACACCACCTCCTCTGCCTGATGTGCAATATATGGTATCCGTTAACAGACAGCCATGTGGACCATTTGGAATTATTACTGTCCGCTAAACCGTAAAAGAGTGAGTCCAACTTCTTGAAAGGCAG
>JBJECS010000097.1:0-3526 GCA_051871335.1 Muribaculaceae bacterium
TGGCTCATCAAGCCAGTCGAAATCTGCATATAAGTATAATCTACGCATAGCTTATCCCTTTTTGGATGCACGTTCACGATGTTTCAGGGCGAGATCCTGCAAAGCTCTTCCCATCTCATCCTTCTGAGCCAACAACAAGATGTCATCATCGAGTTGCAAAGCGTAGAGTACGCGCAAGTAAATGCCAATAGCAACAGTCGGCGCACCTTTCTCTATGCGGGCAACTGTAAGCGGAGAGCAGGTCGCACGCTCTGCAACCTGTGCCACACTGAGATTGCGACGTAAACGTGCCAGCTTGATTTGTTCGCCAACAGTCTGCATCTTCTGTTCAAGCTTTCTGGGAAGCTTTGTACCCATTGTTGATTTGCTCATAACTGCATCCAATATTTATTTACGAATGCAAAGATAACACCTTTTCTTTATTTTATGATAGGTTGATGCAATAAAAATGATAAAAGATACATCATTTAACGATTTCATGCCAAAACATGGGCATTTGCAATGCAAGCAACCAAAATACGCCTCTCATTTTAATCGCTTTATTGGGGTATTAAAATGATTTGAATTACACTTGACCCGTCACATACAGCACAAATATCTACAACCACCTCGGTATTATCCCGAACAGCCAACTTTTTCAATAAATTATTTGCTCAAAAAGTCCAAACCGACTATCTTTGCAAATATATTATCACAAATCACACACTGCATATATATGGCATCGCAAACTTTATTAAAAAAGCTAATAAATGACTATAAATCCGGAGAAGACTTCAACGGCTTCGACGAGCTTTATAAGTGGCAACTGCTTAAGTCCACAAGCGGCAAGACTCCATTAGAAATTGTACAAGCAACCAAAGGACAAAACATAGTGGACAATGAGCGAGTAGATGGTGTTTTCAAAAAATTGCTTGCCGAAAAGAGCGATGCTCTGCTAAAATGCGTTGAAAACCTCTTCGACGAAACCAAGCCTCTTATTGACCGCTTGGCAAATTACAAGGCGGAAATGAGAAATATATGCCCCATAGACTGGAAACAATGCGCAAACGACGAGCGCACTGCTGCCGCATTACTCACATGCCACAATCCACAGACTTACACTTTTTACAAGGATGAAATATACAAACTGATTTGTGCCTATTTCGGATATAAGCCGCAAAAAGCAGGACAAAAATATGTGCACTATTTGGAAATTATCAACTATTTCGCAAAAAACTCCGGCAGCGAAATTCAGAGCCTGATGGCTGATAAACTGAACGACTTTGAAATAAAACCATACAACCTCGCTGTTCAGACGCTTTTCTGGTGCATGAAAGACAAAATGAGGCAATATGTGTCTATTAAAGCTACTAACGAAATAGCCAAAGATGCCACAGCTGGCAATTCTAGCAAATACCACCAATACATCGACCTCCTAACTGAAAATTACAACCTCGTGCTCACCGGAGCACCAGGCACCGGTAAGACATACATGGCGAAGGAAATCGCTAAGAGCATGAACGCTGTAGTCCAGTTCGTGCAATTTCACCCATCTTACGACTATACCGACTTTGTAGAAGGACTTAGACCTATCGACAATGGAGAAGGACACATAGGATTTGAGAGGAAAGACGGCGTTTTCAAGGATTTTTGCAAACGTGCACAGAAAAACCTTCTTGACTCCCAAAAATCAGCAGAAAGCCTGACCCAAGAGCTGTCATGGCAGGAAAAATTAGAACAATTCATTGATGATGCCATCAGCAACGGCACAAAATACAAGACCGTCAACGGAAGCGAATTTTGCATCACCGAAACTAAAGGGCATTCAATCATAATCCACAACGAACAAAACATAAAGACACAAGACCTGTATATCGATGCCGGTATCATACTCGATTTGCTGACAAAAGAAGTAAAACTGAATATCGTCCGCGACATTCGCGACCATTATAACAGAAAATTCGGGACTCAGGCTGATTCTTATATTTTCGTCATTGTAAAAGCAATACGTGCCATCAAAAGTATGACCATTTTGCACACTGCCGACAAAGTTGAGTTGCGGCCATTTGTTCTAATAATTGACGAAATAAACCGAGGCGAGGCGTCTAAGATTTTCGGCGAGCTGTTTTACGCTATCGACCCGGGGTATAGAGGAAATAAAGACATCCTCGTTCAGACGCAATACCAAAACCTCGTTCCCGAGTCCGACACTTTTGCAGATGGATTTTTTGTGCCCAAAAACGTATATATCCTTGCAACGATGAACGACATCGACCGCAGCGTGGAAAGCATGGACTTTGCTATGCGACGCAGATTTACGTGGATAGAAGTAAAACCTTCAGACACACATGATATGCTTGACCACCTCGACTGCGCCGATAAAGCTAAAGATACTATGAACAGGCTAAACGATGTCATTTCCCACACCGACGGACTCGGAGCTGCATACATGATAGGACCTTCTTACTTCCTGAAACTCGGAAAAAATGGCGGCGATCTCAGCAAACTGTGGAAAATGAATATAGAACCACTACTCAGAGAATACCTTCGCGGATTCCGTAAAGCGGAAGAACTGCTCACCAAATTTAAAAAAGCATTCTTCAATACCACAGAAACATCCGACACGCCACAGTTCCCGGAATAACTACCGCTCAAAAAAGCATATACATCCACTCTACTAAATTCATGAAAATCATTCTTGTAGACAACAATCACTGCCAGCCGGAGGACGGAATATTCTGCAGAACAGACATTTCCGAACTATTTCCCATTGCGGACAAGACCATCGGGTGTCTATGCAAAGAAAATGAAAACCTGCTCATTTTCCCTCACTCCATCTATGAGGCAGACGACAAGATTGATTCCGCTCCAATATTCTACATCAAAAACACTGACAATGACAAATTAGTGAAACTATGCACCGGGAACATAATGGGATTTATCGGGATAGGAAACCATCAGATAAAAATCAAGTCGAGATTTGACAAAAGACGCGACGACTTCCTGCTCCACTATATGCTCCAAAAAGTATTCTCATTCAACCTATTCGACCTCAGCCACAACAATGAACAAGAAGACGTTTTCGACTTCATAATGTTTATGTTTCCATACTTACTCAAAAAAGCCTTAAGGCAAGGCATTTACAGAGAGTATAGAACAATTCTACACAACGACGCCAATGTTAAAGGCGTATTCGACACTACGAGGCACATCGCCATAAACACACCATTCACCGGTAAAATAGCATATTCCACACGAGAATACTGCCACGACAACAGCATGACACAGCTCATACGCCACACAATAGAATTCATGAAAACTAAAAAGTATGGCTCTGCTGTCATCAACATCGACCGAGACACAATAGACTGCATAAAAGATATTATACGCACAACCCCATCCTACGACAAGAGTGAACGCAACTTCATCATAAGTAAAAATCTGAGAATGAAACGCCACCCTTATTACACCGAATACCACCCCCTGCAGAGACTATGCCTTCAAATTCTCAGAATGGAAGAACTAAAATATGGCGAAAACAATGAAG
>JBJECS010000098.1:0-3525 GCA_051871335.1 Muribaculaceae bacterium
AGCGGCGAGGAGAAGCGAACCACTGTATGGTGGAAGAAGATAGGATTGTATCAAGTCTATTCTCTTGACAATCTGCAAGATACTGCTCCGCATCAGCTGACACGAATTTTATGGCATCAATATCACTAAACGCTTTTCTTGCAGCAGTTTGAATATGTTCTACAGGTGCAAGGTCAAGCAATGTCAGACGTGAAGAGTCAACGCCTGCTGAATACTGGCGAGTGAGGAAACCGGTGCCTACTCCGATTTCCAAAACATCAGAAAAACGGGAATTTTGATATTTTCGCCACAGGTCATTAAGCTGTTTTGCTATATTTAGTTGCACTTCAGCCTCAGTTTCATACCCTGATGCGCTTCCGGCAAATCTTCGGGCTATAAGAGCCTTGTCTATAATATCACGGTCTATAATTTCCTGAAAATCAGGAAAGTGACCGCCATCTGTATGCGTTATGTCAAATCCAGTCCAGGCATTTGCTTGATTTGCAGGAGGAATAATTGCATCATTATCAGCAATATAGACCTTATCCCACATCTTGTTTGGCGCTGAAATTGGTAGATTTTTATACCTTACAAGGTCTGCCTTAAGTTCTGCAAGATTTCTTTGAGGCAAGTTTGACATAAACGCCTCACGCATAGGTGATTGTCCAAGCGTTTTGTCATAAAAGTTCAAGATATTGCTTTCTGAAATGTTGCGGAGAGTGAGAGCGAAGATGAGTCGCGGTATTCCGGTAGTGTCGCTGACCGTAGTTGGAGTGCCATTGACAGCAATTCGGAGAGCTTCTTTTTCTGAAATGAGCGAGTTTGCAAGAGCAACACCGTAAGACCATGCAATGACTACCACCTGTGAGTATTGGCAGACGATGCCTTGATATTCCGCAGCGAAATCTTCATCCTGAGTACCCCAAATGAGGATAATGTCGTAACCGTCCTTATGTAAGTTTGCAAAAGGGCTGTAGTCCATCGCCCAGCCGAGGAAGATTATTATGGCTGAGGGAGATTTTGCGGAATTATTTAGATTTTTAATATGCATCAATTAAGAATTTTATTAAGAGCTTCGTTTAGCAGCTCAAGGTCGGCAAGAGAGTTTGCTGCCGAGAGGCTAAAACGGATTCTTTCGGTACCTGCGGGTACGGTGGGCGTGCGTATGGGAAGCGCGACTATTCCGGATTCGCGCAACCGGAGAGAAATTTCCACTGCTCTTGCGGCATCGCCTACAATAAGAGCCTGAATATGGCTGATGGCAGCGGGAGGAGTGCTGCTATGAGAGGAAAGAATTTCGTAAAGAGAATGTGAAAGTTTCTGTAAATGAAGCCTTTCGTCATCCATTTCTTGCATTTTCCCAATCATAATTCGGCTCCATTCCACTTGTAGCGGAGAGATGGCAGTGGAGAAGATAAAGCTGCGCGACTTGTTTATCAAAAAGTCTTTAATAACAGGCGAAACAGCAGCAAAAGCGCCGTAAGATGCGAGAGCTTTTCCAAAAGTTCCAATGATTACATCTACAGCATCCGGGTCGCTACTACTCATCGTAATCCCCTGCCCTCCAGCGCCTTCAGCGCCAAAAGAATGAGCTTCGTCAACGTAGAGAAGTATGTTTGCATATGCCTTTTTGATATTTATAAGTCGCTCAATATCAGCAGCATCTCCATCCATGCTATATCTACTTTCCACAATTATGAGTTTACGCTTCTCAGCCGGAGCAGCTGCTACGAGCCGCTCTAATTCGTCAAAGTCGTTGTGCGCAAATCTCTGAAATTTGGAGCGAGATAGGATAATGCCGTCAATGATGGAAGCATGGACGAGTCGGTCTGCAAAGATGATAGTGTCTCTGTCTGCAAGAGCAGAGACGATGCCGGTATTTGCGTGATAGCCACTGTTGAAAATCAGAGCAGGGCGGTGGAAAATCTCAGCCAAGTCTTTTTCAAGCAGAGAGTACGGCTCCTGACAAGCGGCAAGGAGCCTCGAAGCCACTGAACTCATTGGGAGGTGAAGCAGTTGCGGCTCAGTCTCGGCAAAATCGGCAAGAGAATAACGGCTCAGCCCAAGATAGTCGTTGCTCGAAAGGTCGATAACACCGGAATTGAGCCTGTCTGCCGGGCAAGAGCGAAAATTACCTGTATTTCGCAAATTGTCAAGGACTTGAGAGTATTCCATCACCTTATAATTTCAAGCATATTGTTTATAAGATACAGCAATTCCTCGTCTCTGATGATATATGGCGGCATGATATATACATTTCTGCCAAAAGGACGAACCCAAATGCCTCGCTCCACGCATTTTTTCTGAAATTCTCCAACATCAACCGGCTCCTTCATTTCAACCACACCGATTGCCCCGAAAACCCTGACATCTTTCACACCCTGAAAATCGCGGGCTGGAGCAAGGTGAGTTTTCATCATGTCTGCGAGATGGCTAATGATAGATGCCATGTCTTTCTCATTCAGCATCTTGACAGACTCGATGGCGATAGCGCAGGCGAGCGGATTTCCCATGAATGTGGGCCCGTGCATCAAAACTCCCGCCTCGCCGTTTGAGATGGTGTCTGCGACGTCTTTAGTGGTGAGCACCGCACTTGAGGTAAGGTATCCGGCAGTGAGTCCCTTTCCGATAGTCATAATATCCGGCTGCACTCCGGCGTGCTCCCAAGCAAATGCCTTTCCTGTGCGCCAAAATCCTGTTGCTATTTCGTCAAAGATGAGATAAATGCCATATTTGTCGCACAGTTTGCGAGCCTCTACAAGATACTGAGGATGGTAAAACCACATTCCTCCCGCTCCCTGCACAATAGGCTCAAGAATCATTGCGGCAAGCTCATCGTGGTGCTGTTCGAGGCAGTCTTTTAGAGGCTGCATCTGTGCATCGTCCCACTCATCGTCAGGTCTTACAGAAGGTTGCGGAACGAAAAAGCGAATGGGCAGAGCGGAGCCAAAAGCACCGTGCATTCCCGTCACCGGGTCACATACGCTCATGGCATTCCAAGTGTCGCCGTGATAACCGGAGCGAATGGTGACAAAATTAGTCTTCTTATAGCTTCCGCTCATGGAAATAGCCGCCTGAACAGCCATTTTCATGGCAACTTCAATAGCGACAGAGCCACTATCGGCATAGAAGATATTATTCATTGCCGGAGGCGCCATATTCAGGAGCATTTTTCCCAAAGTGATAGCAGGCTCGTGAGTGAAACCGCCAAACATGACGTGTGACATTTTAGCGAGCTGACGGTCGATAGCGGCGTTAATTCGCTCGTTGTTGTATCCATGAATAACCGCCCACCAAGAAGACATACCGTCGATAAGGTCAGTGCCGTCTGCGAGGTAAATGTGAACGCCCTCAGCGCGCTCCACAACGTAAGTAGGGAGAGGATTTATTGTAGAAGTATAAGGATGCCACAGGTGCTCACGGTCCCATAGGTCATGAACGATATTTGCAGCATCAGTTCTATCTATATTCGTCATTAATCAGTCCTTTCGTTTTAGGAGTACAAAATTACGGAATTTCTGCCAAATAAGTCGTAAATTTGAGTTA
>JBJECS010000099.1:0-3474 GCA_051871335.1 Muribaculaceae bacterium
GCCACGGATTGGCACAATATCACCGCTTGACACTCCGGCAGGAATAGAGAATGTGACAAGATTTTCCTGTCGCTCTACTCCTTGACCATTACAATACTTACATGGCTTACTTATTATTTTGCCTTCTCCATGACAGTCAGGACACACACTCTCATTCATCATCTGTCCAAACGGAGTGTTCATGACTTGTTGTACAGAGCCGCGTCCATGACATTTTGTACATATGGTCACTGCTGTGCCGTCTTCTGCTCCGGTGCCGTTACAATGTGAACACTTTACCGTAGCCGGGATTTTGAGAGTCTTTGATGTGCCAGATGCTATCTCTTCAAGTGTCAGTTTTACCTTCACTCTCAAGTCATTGCCACGCTTTACGCCGCGTTGAGCACCTCTATTGCGTCGTCCTCCGAAACCGATAACATCAGCAAAGAGGTCGCTGATATCATCTACGGAAAAACCGCCGAAACCGCCAAAGCCGCTAAAACCACCGCCCTGGAAGCCGGCAGCATTGGCGCCCGCATGTCCAAAACGGTCATATTGTGCGCGCTTTTGGTCATCGCTAAGCACAGAGTATGCCTCTGCGGCTTCTTTAAACTTTTCCTCCGCCTCTTTGTCACCCGGGTTTTTGTCAGGGTGATATTTTATAGCGAGCTTACGGTATGCTTTCTTGATTTCATCGGCGGTTGCTGTCTTTGAGACGCCGAGAACTTCATAATAATCTCTTTTAGCCATAATTTATTGACATACAACCACTTTTGCGTGGCGGAGAACTTTATCGTTATACATATATCCTTTTTCTACAGTGTCAAGGATTTTACCTTTCATACTCTCGTCTGTAGTGGGTATGAGTGCAACAGCCTCATGAAATTCCACGTCAAATGTGGCGTCTTTCGTTTCCATGGCTTTTACGCCTTTTTGTTCAAGGAATTTTACTAATTTATTGTAAATCAGCTCCATTCCTTCTTTTACAGTGTCAGTGTCGCCACTGTCCTTAATTGCATTTAGTCCGCGTTCAAAGTCATCTACGATGGGCAGAAGGTCTTTTAGAGTGGATTCTGCGGCATTTTTGATAAGGTCGGCGCGTTCACGAATATTACGCTTGCGGAAATTGTCAAACTCAGCCATCAGAAAGAGATATTCCTTCTTTTGGTTTTCTATTTGGCTTTCGCGCTCTGTCACAAGCGCTTTAAGCTTGCCAAGTTCGTCAAGTTCCTCTTCCTGTTCAGCAACTTCTTCAGCTATGGTTTCTGCCACTTGCTCTTCAGCCTTATTTATGTTTTCTTGAGTAGTTTCTACTGTCTCTTGTTCAGGATTGTTGTCCTGATGCTTATTCTTTTTGCTCATGATTTTACGTTTTATTTATTTTCTGCGTTTACATATAGCAAAAACTTTGCCAAACTTGATAGATAAGTCTGAATGTTGACTGAAATTGCTATTTACTTTGCAATTTAAGTGCCTTAATTCCGTTAGGAGTCTGAACTTTTAGTATATACAGTCCGGACGGAATTTTGATAACAGTGTCGTAGTAGAATGGAGTCTCTGAAACAAGCATTCCAGCAAGGTCATAAACGTATGCAATAGCTTTAGAATCAGTTGAAATAGCGTATTCTTCGCAACTGATATGGCGGATGTCTATTTTTGCAGTGTTGTCATCGCGAATTTCATCAACTCCTGTTGATTCTGTGGATTGTGAAGATACGAGGCTGCCCTTATAACGGTAGTTAAATCTGCCGTTTGGCGCAACGTCACCCTTGTCTATAAAGTCCAGAATGTCAGGGTTTGCAGGGGTGTTGTCAGCCCATTTGAAGTCAAAATCCACGTCACCTGACAGTCCACATTTTGACTTTTCAAGAGCAAAGTATAATTCATTTCCGTTTAGAACGTAATCAACAGCTGAAATGCGAGTCCAAGAGTAGCGGTTGCTATCGTTTTTCATGAGGCAGTATTCACCATTGTCTTTCATGACAGCATAGTCATATCCGCTCCAGCCGGTAGAATAGTTGCAGTCACTATTTATGAAAAGCATCATCCATTGTTCCGACGAGTCGAAATCAGAGATTCTATCTGTCGTCTTGACGTAAAATGAGACATAGTCGCAGTCTTTTGTTACTTTGGCAAGTACGATGTCATTTCGCCCGGTTATATTTTCCATGTGTGCAACCTTTTGGAATCCCATTGTGTTGCGGTGAATTACGTCGCCAATGTCGTCGCGGAACTCCGGGAAAACAGAGTTCCATTTATCCGGGTCTGTCCATGTGTGGATAGATACAGGTGCAGATGGTGTAGGGATAGTATGAACACCTTTATACTGGCGGATGTGAGATACAAGTTGTAGATAGTAGTTGTCACGGATGAGTGGGTGAGTGCTTGGCTCTATATCGCGGTTAAATTCAGCATTATAGAGGTCAACAAAGATTGATTCACCTATAGTCTGTGACCCGCCGGGACGTATACTACCATAATCTCCTGAAGATGATGCAATAAACCTGGCTGCCATACACTCATTAAATTGAGTTACCATTACGAGTGGAGGATTTGTCAGATGTGCCTGCTTCCACTGTTCCTCAAAGTAAAGACCTCGAGGTGTGTCTGCGCAATTACCGTAAGCGTCGATAGTGGGCTGTGAACCATTGTGGTAACTTTTCCCCACTTTTGTAGAGGCGTGTTGGGCCGTAGCTACAGAAATTTGCTCTATGACCTTGTTTCCGTTGCTATCGTATGTCCATCCGTTTCCTTGAGGATAGTATTCTACCCATCCCCATTTGTTCGGTTGGCTATAGTCCATCCATGCCCAGCAGTGTCGAGTGGTAAAATGATTTTTGATGCCTGCCTCAAGGTCTCCTAAAGCGTCAATGTTTACTAACATCAGTGGCTTGCCAAGGTGATAATACCAGTATTTCTTATTTTCAGGGTTGGCATAGAAATTATTATACAAGTGTCTCACTACGTTTGTTGCCCCGGCGTTAACAGTGTAGCAGAGTTTTGGTGACTTAAGTCCTGCTGCTGTCCTTGCATCAATGATTTTCATTAGCAGGCGTACAGTGTCATCGTAAGTAAAAGCATTTGTGACGTCAAAGAAAAGAAGGTCGATTCCGGCATCAACAAACATCTGGATGTGCTTGTTTAGAGCAAATTCGTCGCTGTTATCGTAATACCCGAGCCAAGGACGAGCCCACCAGTGAGGTTTCCCTTCAGGTCCGAATTGAGGATTAGTTGGATTTGCTTTGAGGATTTCCGTGATGTCGTAAATCGGGTCTCCATCCGTGCCGTGAGGTCCGTTGCAAATATAGTAAAACATGCCTACGGTGCGGTTTTGCTTAGGACTTGACAATCCGTTATCTGAAGTTTGGATGGTCCTGTTGAGCTCGTCTACAGCCACCCATGTGTCGCTATATGTGTCCCATGCATTGTTTGCAGTAGTAATACTTCTTTCGCAAATTAATGTTCTTTTTTCGATGTTTACAGTTATATCCCATG
>JBJECS010000100.1:0-3472 GCA_051871335.1 Muribaculaceae bacterium
TGACACCGTATATACATTGGCAGACAGCGTGTTGCGTGGCGCGCCCATAAGAACATGTCTGCGCGATGCAATATTCAGTCGCCAGAGATATTGGGGAGAGCCATTCCCAGTATATTACAAGGATGGAATCCCTACGATGATGAAACTTGAAGACCTTCCGCTGCTTCTTCCAGAGGTAGATAAATATCTGCCAACGGAGACAGGTGAGCCTCCACTGGGACGAGCAAAGAATTGGAAGACTGCGGAGGGATATCCTATTGAACTTAATACTATGCCGGGCTTTGCTGGAAGCTCTGCCTACTATCTCCGCTATATGGATCCACATAATAATGATGCACTTGTGTCAAAAGAGGCTGATGAGTATTGGCGCAATGTGGACCTCTATATAGGAGGAACAGAACATGCAACCGGTCACCTGATTTATAGCCGCTACTGGAATAAATTCCTCTATGATATAGGCTATGTATGTGAGTCTGAGCCATTTAAGAAATTGATAAATCAGGGTATGATTCAGGGATTCAGCAGTTTTGTATATCGCATAAAGAATACAAACACTTTTGTGTCTTACAACCTAAAGAGTGATTATGATACAACAGAAATCCACGTGGATATAAACCTTGTAGATGGTGATATACTTGATACAGAAGGCTTTAAGGCATGGCGTCCTGATTTTCATGATGCAGAGTTTATACTTGAAGACGGGAAATACGTAGTTGGTCATGCGGTAGAGAAAATGTCAAAGTCAATGTTTAACGTGGTTAACCCTGATGATATAGTTGAGAAGTATGGTGCAGACACACTTCGCCTATATGAAATGTTCCTTGGTCCGCTTGAACAGAGTAAGCCATGGGACGTAAAGGGTATAGATGGTGTAAACCGCTATCTGAAAAAACTGTGGGGACTATTCTATAAAGGCGATGAGCTTCAAATAAATGATGGAGAGGCTACTCCAGAGGCTCTGAAGTCGCTTCACAAACTGATAAAGAAGGTGACAGGCGACATAGAGACATTCTCATACAATACAGCAATCAGTGCATTCATGATATCTCTGAATGAGCTAAGCCAGCAGAAGTGTACATCACGCAGCATAATGGAAAAATACCTGATAGTACTTGCTCCATTTGCACCCCACATCACAGAAGAGCTGTGGCATGCAATAGGCAATGACAGCACAATTTGTGATGCTCAGTGGCCCGAATATAATGAGGAATACCTGAAAGAGTCAACTGTAAAAATGGCAGTGTCATTTAATGGTAAGACTCGCTACACGATAGAGGTAGCAGCAGATGCGCCTAATGAAGAGGTAGAGAAGGCTGCGCTTGAAAATGAGGGAGCTGCAAAATGGACAGAAGGCAAGACTATTAAGAAAGTGATAGTAGTGCCGGGTAAAATTGTAAACATCGTAGTACAATAAATTTGCTGTAAATACGTTATTACTAATAATATACATACTGTAAATGGCTGAAACGAAGAAAATAGTATTCGCTACTAATAATGCCCATAAACTGGAGGAAATCCGCCGGATTGTGGGCGACAGCCTTACTGTGCTTTCACTTTCAGACATTGGCTGCAATGTAGACATTCCCGAAAATGAAGAAACACTTGAGGGGAACGCGATGGCAAAGGCGCGGTATGTAAAGGCGCATTATGGCTATGACTGTTTTGCGGATGATACCGGACTTGAGGTAGAAGCACTCGGCGGAGCGCCGGGAGTACATTCTGCAAGATATGCACCGGGAACGAGTCATGATTCCCAAGCAAATATGGCACGACTTTTGCGAGACATGAATGGCGAGGAAAACCGTAGGGCGAGATTTCGCACTGTGATAGCACTAATCCAGGGAAGCGATGAAACCATGGTGGAAGGAATTGTTGAGGGAGAGATACTCACTGAGCAACATGGAGAGTCAGGTTTTGGCTATGACCCGATATTCCGTCCTATTGAAAGCGACTTAACGTTTGCGCAGATGAGCGCAGATGAAAAGAATGCGATATCACACCGCGGGAGAGCAACAGCAAAATTATTGAAAAAATTAAAAATATAATACCAAAACAATATGATACGCAGACTATCACTATTATTTCTTTTGATATTGCCGATTTACGTAAGTGCGCAGCAGATTACGGGAAGTTGGGAAGTATTCACTGTATATAATGCGGTGGATAAAGTACTTGAAACTCCGAGCAAACTGTATTACCTATCTTCAGGGAACCTGTATTCTTACGACAGTGTGGCTCAGGAGACAGAGTCTTACAATACACAAAACGGGCTAAATGACTCGGGCATATCGGACATGTATTATAATGCAACGGATAAATATTTGCTATTGACATATAGTAATGGCAATATAGACATGCTATATGACAACGGTGACGTTGTAAATATGTCTGATATAAAAGACGCTATCATGTCTACAGAAAAGACAATAAATCATGTGGCGTTTTGTGGGGACCGTATATGTGTAGCTACAAATTTTGGTGTAGTGCTTTTTGACGGTAAGAAGCATCACGTAATACAATCAGGAATCTACAAGAAGAATATAAATATTTTTGTTCAAGTGGGAGACTATTACGTGATAAGCAAGGATAATTACCTTTATTATCTTCCTGCTACAGAGAAATTTAATGTGATAGACAATTTTAAGCCGCTTTATGCAGATGATGCCAAAAAGGAGGCAAGTTACTGCTACTATAAGGATGTGGTGGTATTGAATGAAAATGTCATGTTAGGGGTCAATACAGGAAGCGATGAATATATGCGAAAGTATAGTTTTGACTTTAGCAAAGATAAGGCAGGCATAGGCACAGTAGGAACCAAAAAGGTTAAATTTACAGATATTAATCCGTGTGAAGGAGGATATTATGCGACTAATGGTTCTGTTGTGCTGACAGTGGATATAAACGGATATAATCCTGTAGAAACAGTGATGCCTACGGGAATATCAGGACAGAAAATAGCATTTTGGAGTGGCGTAGATAAAGTATGGGCATGTGATAATTCAGGAATTGGGCGATATGATATTTCAGGCGAGTCTCTTACAGTACTGAATGACAAGTTTAAGCCGGGAAATCTTACTGTGGCCGATATAGAATTTCTTTCATCGGATGAATATGGAAATATTTATATGACATCAAGGAGTGAGTCTAACATAAATAATTCCAATCAAGGTTATAAAACTAAAACATACGTCAATAGAATAACTGCAGATGGAGAAATAGAAAATATTACTCCACAGGACATGGTTTATAATTTTTCAGGAAATCCATCTATTAGTGCTAAAGCATTGTGTGCTAATATAAATATAAAAGCACACCCGACAGATGAAGGTGTATATTACCTTGGAAACTTCTTTGAAGGTATTATAAAGTGCCGTGATGACCACTATGTATACTCATACAATGGCACGAACTCTACAACTCCTCAACCATGGGGCTGGATAGGTGGAGCAATAGACTTTGATAAGAACGGAAA
>JBJECS010000101.1:0-18354 GCA_051871335.1 Muribaculaceae bacterium
GTTTTCAGCGATAAAGTGCCCGATTACTCCGGCTTGATTGATGGTGATAGTTATTAGAGTAGGCTCGCTTGAGCGTCCTTCAAAAGAGAACTTTCCGTCAATGGCGGATGACAGCCCCACTTGAAGAGCCTTGCCGTCGTAATAGTAAAATCTCAAATTACGAGTGCCAAGCCCTTCAACCTCGCCATTTACACGGAAAGTATCAGAGCTGCCGCAGGAAGTGAGGCTGACTGCGGCAAATATCGTTATGATTATTTTTATAAAAAATTTCACTACTTTCGTATTTGTGACAAAGGTAGTGATTTTTTCTCTATTTTCATCAAATATTTCCTAAAAAACAGACATAAAAAGCAAGACTCCCCGAAAACCGGAGAGTCTTGTACGATAAAAATTAAAGCTTATGCTTATTTGTTTTTTCTGCTATTTGATATTAGCGGATAATCTGCTTAGCAACTTCGTTTCCACGCTTTACGATGTAAAGACCGTTTTGTGGGTTGTCAACGCGAACACCCTGGAGGTTGAAGTAAACAGGAGCAACATTGTTGTCAGCAGCGATACCTTCAACGCCACCTTCTTCAGGATAATCAGGGAGTGGTTCATCCTGGAAACCTTCCTGAGCAACAACGTAAACGCCCATACCGTTGTAGCACTTGTAAGTGAGGACGTAGATACCGATGTTACCGTTATCGTCGGTGTATTCCTTAGTAACGAGGCAGTGTGCACGAGTACCACCGTCAGAAGTCATACCAAGACCGCCCTGTGGGATTTCCCAGCAAGAAGTGAGGTCAGCATAGTCGAAGCTTTCGCCGAAGCAAGCGATGCGAGCCTGGCAGCCAGGGTCTTTGTCGTACTGAGCCATTGAGTAAACGAGGAAGTTATCGTTACCGATGCAGAATTCAGAAACACCGTTAGTACCGAGTGCCGGAGCAAGTTCTGTTTTGTTAGCGAAACCGTCGATGATAGCACCGGAAATGTTGTAGATAACCGGAGCGGTAACGAAACCGTCAACGTAGAAGTTTTCACCGAGGAATTCACCTTCGTTAATCATACAAACCATAGGAGCAGTACCCCAAGAAGTCTGTGGCTTAACTTCGCCGGTTTCTTCGTTTGTAATCATTGGGTAAGTTTCTTCGATAGCAGTTGGGTCAAGGTAGAAGTAACCGTCGAAGTCACCAGCCCATTCGTCAGTACCCTGTTCGCGAACGGCGCGGCAGAGAGCGAGGCAGTCTGTGTTAAATGCGCACATGAAACGAGCAGGAGCTTCAGTAGCAGTGATGTCACCAATGATGTTACAGTAGTCCATACGAACAGCAGCGGTAGAAGCAGTTTCACCACCAACGTTCAGTGGGTCAACAGTAGGAAGTGCTGTAAGTACACCGGTTTCAACGTCTACGAGGTAAAGGTTGATAGCGCTCTTGCCAGTATCGAAGCACATGTCTGCCATCCACACATTACCGTAATTATCGCAGCCAATCTGGTTACAAGCACCGGTACCTACGTGAAGAGCACCGTCAAGTGTGAGTTTTACATCACTAACGAGCTGACCGTCAGATAGGTTGAATTTAAGAAGGTGTGCAACTGCATCGTTGACTTCTTCTCCATCAGCGTTGATGTAGTTTTCTTTAGGCCAACCAGTAACGAGGATATAGTCACCTGCGATACATGCTGTACGATAGTTTACGTTGTTAAGTGGAAGAGCCTGGTATGCTGCCATGTCGTGGTTAAGGTCAACAATCCAGCGGTTTGTGATGCTATAAGTGTTAGCACCTACTGTCACGTTTTCAAGTTTTGCACCGTCGCGAACTACTGCGAAAGCAGAAGAAGCAACTAACAATGCTGATGCAAGGAGTAAACTTTTTTTCATAAAAAATGGTATTTAGGGTTAATATTTTCCTTTTTTGTTTTTACACGCCAAATTTAGGAATAAATCTTCAATTAGCAGCACTTTTTCTGCGTTTTTTAATAATTATAATCTTTTATTAATAATCATTAACAAATTAAATACCGCAAGGAAGGTTTATAAGCCTTTTACAATGTGTTCGGCATTTCGGCGAAGTCCTGCGAGCTTGGTTCGTTTAATGGCGGAATGTGAAAAGATAGCGGAAAATTGGGGCTGAGTGAGGGAAAGAATGTCTGTTGGGGTCAGTGAGGCGATTACTGGTCGGAGATTGAATTGCTGAAGGGGAGAGCGGGGCGGGGCGGAATTGTGAGGGCAACATTTCTGGCAGGTGTCACAGCCGTAAATACCTGATAATTCAGTGTCTTTGGGTAAGTCTCCACGATGTTCGATAGTGAGATATGAGTGGCATCGGCGTGCATCTATCTGCCTATCAGCGAGTGCGTTACCTGGACAGTGTTTTTCACAAGCCATACAGTCTCCACAGGTGAGGGAGCAGGGAGAATCTGCGGGCAAGTCAAGTGTGGTAACTATCTCACAGAGAAAGAAGTAAGAGCCTGCATTGGGGATGATTAGCATTGAATTTCGCCCAATAAAGCCAATGCCGCTTTTAACAGCCCAATACCGCTCTAAAATCGGTGCTGTATCGACGCAAAAGCGCGTTTTGCCGCCGATGGTCTCGATATATTCAATGATGGGCTTCACTTGTTTGCGCAATACTTCGTGATAGTCGTCGCCGTGGGCATAAAGAGCAAAATTAGAAGGATTTTCTCCGTCTTCCACAGTGTGATAATAGCTCATGGCGAATGAAATGACTGTTTTAGCACCGTCAAGAAGCCGGCGAGGGTCCCGCCGGATGTCAGGATAGTTTTCAAGATAAGCCATACCTGCGTTTTTGCCGTCTGCGAGCCATTGTTGAAAGCGTTGAAAGACAGTTTCATCAACAGGCTCAGCCTTTGCCATTCCGATAGCGTAGAAACCGGCAGAGTGGGCTAAGTCTATTATTTGAGATTTACATTTCGATGGGTAAAAGTTCATATCCCTGTTCTTTAAGCCACTCTATAGACTTGGGGAGCGCGTATTTTATGTGCTCGATAGATTTGAGCGAGTCATGAAAGACGATAATACTGCCGTTTCGTGCGTATCGCTTTACGTTTTTGAAAATTCGCTCGGAAGAGAGCGATGGGTCGTAGTCTCGAGTGATTAGGTCGTACATTATCACGTTGTAATGCTCTTTTATGACCTGCAGTTGTGACCATCCGAGAAGCCCGTGAGGCGGGCGGAAGAGAGTGCTGTCAATATATTTAGCAGCCTCCTCAATGTCTCGGACATAAGTGTGGAAAGACGATTTCAACCCCTGGATGTGATGCATGGTGTGGTTGCCGTAAGAGTGCCCGCGCCGCTTAATTTCCTCAAAGAGGTGAGGGTATTTGCGAACGTTGTCTCCAACCATGAAAAAAGTGGCTTTTACGTCGTAATGGTCCAGCGTGTCCAAAATCCACGTTGTGAGTTCCGGAATAGGGCCGTCGTCAAACGTAAGATAAGCCACCTTCTTTCCCCTGCGAGTAATACGCCAAATGGCTTCAGGGAAAAGAAGGCGGTAAATCAGTGGAGGTTGCTCAATAAGCATTATTTGTCAAAGCTGGCATTTTGCACCGTCAGTAGGTGGTTTATGTCGATACTCATTTCATCGAGTCTGTCACAGATAGCTTCTACGTCGCCACCATCAGCGTAATAAGTGCTGAGGAGAGAAACTAGGTGAGTAGGCGCGTATCTGTCAACGCGGGATATGGTGTTCAGTTGCCAAGGGATGCGCTGTAGGCTGTTGAGGTAGCGGTAAATCTTTCCGTAGCGAATGATTTCGGCTTCAAGGATACCAAGACCTTTGTTCTTTAGGTCGTTACCTGGGAGGTATTCATCGAGTCGGCAGTACAGGTCACCAATTTGCTCACCAATTTGTATACCGTATTGGCAGTATCTGTGCGGGAGTTTTGTTTCGATGATATTCAGTATGTCGAGAGATTTGCGGAAGTATTCCAAGCCATGATTGCGGGCTACGGAGTCTGTGGTTTCTTCACCGGAAGGCTCGTAGTAATACTCTATACCATTGTTATAGAGGTTTCGGGCGAGGTCGATGAGTGCGCTGCGGTGAGTGGTTACCATACGGCGAACGGTTTCGTCAAGGTATAGTTCCTTGTCCTGCTCGTAAGCGATGTCAAGTCCACCCCAAGCGAATTTGTTCATCACGTTGTCATACATAGCGTCC
Organism: Muribaculaceae bacterium; assembly: GCA_051871335.1. Lineage (GTDB taxonomy): Bacteria > Bacteroidota > Bacteroidia > Bacteroidales > Muribaculaceae > CAJUPY01. Next base: position 4,164 of record JBJECS010000101.1, read on the forward strand.
ATGTCAGGGAGAGGGTCACTGTCCTTTCTGTTAATGGTCAGTGGAGTGACCTTGTATGCAAGCCCGGTGTTCAGCATATAAGGAGTAAGCCCAATATAGTAGCTTTCAGGCACTGTCATAGCGAAATAAACCGGTCTGTTCCATCCGTTTTTGACGCTTGTAGCGAGAATGTCGAGTGAAAGCGCCTTGCTGAGGCTTGCACCGTTTTCTCTTGCGACATCATAATCATTCAGGAAGTCAACAATGATGTTTCCGTTAGATGGGTATTTTAGTGCGTCATTTTCAGAGATGACACCGGCGTCAATGGCGCCCTGTACATTAGCAGGAATATACATTCGCGGATGTTTCCAGTATGAAACAGTGCCCAGTTTAGCGTTACGGTATAGGTCGTCGAGAGCGTCGAGTGCATTTACGAAAGTTGTGTCTGCCTGTTCAGCGTCTACATAGCTAAACTGCAGCTTGTCGTAAGCGTATTCGCTTGACTGTGCTCTCATATCGATGCCCGGAGCCCCTTCAGTGGCTATTTTCATCTGGTTTGCATACCAGTCTGTTGTGAGGTATGAAAGGTTAACGACACGTACGTCGGTGCGGTATCCTTCCACTTCCTGCGCATACCAAAGAGGGAAAGTATCATTGTCGCCGTTAGTGAAAATAATGGAATTTGGCGCGAGGCTTGAGAGGTAGTTAAACCCGAAATCACGAGCGCAGTATCTTCCTGAGCGGTCGTGGTCGTCCCAAGTCTGAGATACCATTTGCAGTGGCACGATTAGTCCGATGACGGCTGCGATGACAGCACCGCAGATTTCAGCCTTACCGCTCTTTTTAGCGGCATCTTTAATCATATTTGCAATGGCGAGGACACCGAGACCAACCCAAATAGAAAACGCATAGAAAGAACCGGCAAAAGCGTAGTCACGTTCACGGGGCTGCATTGGCGGCTGGTTTAGGTATAGCACAATGGCAATGCCCGTCATGAAGAAAAAGAAAAATACTACCCAAAATTGCTCGATTCCTCGCTTAGAGTAAAATGCCTGCCACAGCATGCCGATGAGTCCGAGGATGAGCGGCATCATGTAGAAGACGTTATGTCCCTTGTTTCCTTTTCCGTATTCGTCAGGGAGGAGGTCTTGGTCGCCAAGACGCTTATCGTCTATGAAAGAGAAACCTGAAATCCAGTTTCCGCGGTTTACTTCGCCATTACCCTGGATGTCGTTTTGCCTACCGGCAAAGTTCCATAGGAAGTAGCGCATGTACATGTGGTTAAACTGGTAATTTAAGAAATACTGCAGGTTTTGAGTGGCGGTAGGTCTGGATATTGTAGTGGTGAAAGGCTGTCCGTAATATTCAAAGACAGAGCCGTCAGGATTGTAATACGGAGAGACTTCCTGAGACACCAAGTCAGACTGAGAAGCTCCAATCCAGTCGAGGTAAGCCTTAGGGTGTGAGCCCTGCCGGCTGTACATACGAGGGAATAGTACGCAAGGAGTCCATTCGTAAGATTCCTTTTGCCCGGTCACCACGTATTTGTCAGGTTCGCTTGGGTCAGCCTTCACAACTTTGGCGTAAAGATTTTTGCCTTTAGTAATCATGGCTGTTGCACCACCGTTGGCATCGACGACGTATTTAGGAGTAGACGAGAACTGTCGTCCGTAAATCAGCGGATTTTCGCCATACTGCTCACGGTTAAGGTAAGAAGATAGCGAGAATACGTTGTCAGGAGTGTTTTGGTTCATCGTAGGGTTAGCGTCGGAGCGGACAAGGATAAGCGCGTAGCTTGAATATCCGATGAAAATAACGAGAATGCCGGCAGCTGCAATTCCTAACAGTCTGTAAGATACAGTTTTGGCATAGAATAGGAATAAACCTAATCCCAAGAGTAATATAACCGGTATCCACATTGAGTCGCCAATAAATGTGACGCCTGAAAGGAATGTAGCCAGGAGGAATGATATACGAATGCGAATATCGCTATTCTGTACATACAGCTCGTAAATGCTCCATATGAGTGCCGCAACGAGAATTATTGCATAAATGGCAACACCCATATTGTAGCTCATTCCGAGAATGTTTACGCAAAACAGCTCGAAATATCCAGCCATTTCAATGAATCCCGGGACGAGTCCGTAAAGGATGAGTCCGATAACGACGCAAGAGATGGCAAGTGTGATTAGCGAGCCTTTCGCAGTGGTGTCTTTATACTTGCGGTAGTAAACCACGAGTGCGATGGCAGGGATACAGAGCAGGTTAAGCAGGTGAACTGCAATGGAAATGCCTATTACATAGGCGATAAGGATGAGGTATCTGTCGCTGTGAGGCATGTCGGCACGGTCTTCCCAGCGAAGGATTAGCCAGAAGACGAGTGCGGTGCAGAAAGAAGAGAAGGCATAAACTTCACCTTCCACAGCGGAAAACCAGAATGTGTCGCTCCATGTATAAACAAGAGCTCCGCAAAGACCGGAGCCGAGTATTGCGATAGTCTTGGGCAGAGAGATTTCCGTATCGTCGTCAGCCACTACCAGGCGGCGCGCAAGGTGTGTCACGCTCCAGAAAAGGAACAGGATAGTACCGGCGCTGAGGAGGGCGTTCATGAAATTTACGCAGTATGCTGCGAGTGATACGTCACCGCCGGCAAAATTCACGAAAAATCTTGCGGCAAGCATGAATATCGGGTTGCCCGGTGGGTGACCCACTTCGAGTTTAGTACCTTGTGCAATAAATTCAGGACAGTCCCAGAAGCTTGCCGTAGGCTCGAGTGTGAGGATGTATGTCACCGCAGCCACTATGAAGCAAAGCCATCCGAGAGATGCATTTAAAATCTTAAAACGCTTCATTTATGCTTGTAAAATTATAAGAGTGTGTCAATTAACGTCTTGCGAGTTTTACGGCAGAAGAAGTGCCGTCGGCAAGTGTCACGCGAACAATGAAAAGTCGGCATTGCCACATGTAGGTATCAATCTGTGCGTTTTCGCCACAGTTGGCTAAAGAGGTAAGCAGTCGTCCGGTAGTGTCGTATACGTTTATGCTGCTGATATCTCCGTTAGCCACAACGTTTATCACAGCCCCGTCTATCCATGCAGCAATATCAGCCTTTGCGATTTCGTCATTATAGACGCCTTCGTTGCTGGTGGTGGAGTATGTAAAGTTAAATTCTTTCCACTGTTCCTTGCTGCTGAACTCGGTGTCGTTTTGCTGAGTGACATAAAGGTAAACATTTGGCTGATTTACTCCGCTCCATACGTTTTCTCCGAGTTCCGGAGCGACGCTGATGTTTCTGACCAGATAGTCAATGACAGAAGTCCAGTTAGCCATTGCATAGTCGCCGATATATTCAGTTGAGGCAGGGAAAGAGAATTGCATCATGGCTTTCATGTTTGCCATAGCGTATTTCCCGATGCAGCTAAGCTGAGTGTTACCTCCGATTACGGCATTTACGTCGGTTGTAACAGGGAACGTGAGGTTTTCAAGTCCGTACATCGCATAGTCGCCGATAATAGATAGGTCAGAAGGGAAATTGAATGTCGTCACGGCAGCATCACCGAAAAGAGCGCCGTTTCCTATAGTAGCTACGCCATCAGGCAGTGCAATAGAAGTCAGAGCGTCACATTCAGCAAAAACGCTTTGTGGCAGAGATGTGAGGTTTTCCACATTTGCCAAATTGACGGCTTTAAGTCCGCTCTTTGCAAAAGCTTCATTGCCGATAGCGTTCAGCGACTCGCTGAAATTGAAAGACTGAAGAGCCGCACAGCCCCTGAAAGCTCCGCAGCCTATGTTTGTCAGTTTTTCGCAGCCGGTCACAGTAGAGAGCGAAGTGCAGCCTGCAAACGTCTCGGTTCCGAGCAGAGCGTCTGCGCAGAATGTGACACTCTGTAGAGAAGCGCAGTCGAGAAACGCGCGGGTGTCGATTTCTGTGCAAGATGCGGGGATTTCAATAGAAGTGATACCGGAGCCGGCAAATGCGCACTCGCGAATTGCTGTGACAGTAGCCGGTAACAGAACAGTCTTCACAGTAGAGCCGAAAAATGCATACTCCGGGATTTCGCTTGCGGCAGCGTTTGTGCGCCCTGTAGCGAGAGGCTCGCCTTCATATGCCACAATTCCTGAGAGGTTTGATAGGTTCAGAGTCTCAAGGTTTTTCATATTCGTGGCGATATACTCAAGGTCTGCGGCATTCAGATAACCGTTTACATCAAGAGAAGTCTCGTCTAAATGACCGTCGATGGCATCTGCAATGCCGCCGGGAACGGTAGAAACGTTAAAAGCTGCGCTACCGAGAGTGGCAGCGGAAGCCAACATTATAAGGAAGAATTTCTTCATAAAATCCGATATTTTTTCAAAAATTCGTAAAGCCGTGATTATCAATGTGCAAAGTTACGACAAATTTTTCAATTATTTTGGGATAAGAGTGTGAAAAAATGTGATATTCTTACATCATTTGTTGAAAAATGTGCCACAAAGCCATCCCACCGGATACAGAGACGTTTAACGAATGTTTAGTGCCACGCTGTGGGATTTCGATGCAAACGTCTGATGCGTCTACCACTTCCGGGTCAACGCCATTCACTTCGTGACCGACGATTACGGCATATTTTTCCCCCGGTTTCACGCGGAATTTTTCGAGAGAAACGCTGTCTTTCACCTGCTCGAGACAGCACACGGTATAACCGTCTTCCTTAAGGGCGGCAATGGCGTCAAGAGTATTATCGAAATGTTGCCAAGCGACAGAGTCTTCAGCACCGAGAGCCGTCTTGTGGATTTCAGGAGATGGAGGAGTGGCAGTGATACCACAAAGGCAGATGTGGTGCACGGCAAAAGCGTCGCAAGTGCGAAACATAGAGCCTACATTGTTTAGGCTGCGGATATTGTCAAGCACAAGGACGAGCGGCTGCTTTTCCTGTGCGCGGTATTCTTCAGTTGTGGGGCGGTTTAGGTCCCAAATAGTCTTTTTCTGCATATCAAATATTTTTCGCAAAATTAGTAATAATAATTGAATTGGTAAAATATCCGCTCTTTGTTGCCTATTTTGCTACTTAATGAACAATATATGGAGATTAATAGTTAAATTTGCAGGCTCTAATGAAAAAATTTGAAATATGAGAAAGAATTTAGCAATAATATTCACAATTTTCGCCTTTTCAATGTATTTAAATGCAGAAACGGTGGAGAAATTAAAATTTGGAGACTTTGAAAACTGGGTCACAAGAAATATTCCCGAGTCTCGGATTATTGGCGGAAATAAAAAAGTGCTTTATGCGATAGGACCAACTCAAACTATCGATGGCAATGTGGCATATACAAACAAGGGTGGCTCGCCCTGGGCGACGTCTAATGTGCTGGCAAATGTGATGGGCGTGGTGAAAGGCTCAAACGCGGTATTCCCTGATGTGCGCACCGAAGGGGACAAGTGTTGCAAACTTACATGCCTGATGGAACACTGCAAGGCTATAGGAATAATCAATATCGACGTGGTGGTAGCCGGGTCTATCTTTCTCGGCAAAATGATGGAGCCTATAAAATCTACGTCTGACCCATACAGCAAAATGGAAATGGGCGTGAAATTCAGCAAGCGCCCTAAGGCACTGCGTTTTGACTATAAACTCACTATCCCGGAGGGAAATACAAAGACATATTCCAGCGGTTTCGGCAAGAAAAAAACGTATTCAGGTCATGACTGCGCAGAGGTGTATATCCTACTGCAGAAACGATATGAGGATGCAGATGGCAATATTCACGCAAAACGCGTGGGCACGGGCCGTCGTACATTCGACAAAAGCACATCAGGCTGGATAGACAATTACGAAATCCCCGTATGGTATGGCGACATCACTTCCCACGCCGACTATAAGCCGTATATGGGACTGATAGAAAAAGAAAAATCATACTATGCCCAAAACAGCAAGGGGAAAATGGTACCGGTAGTGGAAGATGGGTGGGCAGACGAAAATGAAACGCCTACGCATATCCTGGTGATGGCCTCTGCAGGCAGTGGGACAGCATATATCGGCACAATCGGACTGACACTATGGGTGGATAATTTCGCCCTGATATATTAAAATTATTAAAAAATCATAAAAGTGACGTTCTAATGTGTAATAAATCAAGATTGGCACACGTTTTGATATAAGATTTTGTTTGAAACAAAGATAAAAATTATATCATTACACTGATGAAGTCTGATTTTGAAAAAGAGCTATTAGGTATGCAGGGCAACATGCTTAGCTTTGCGTATATGCTTACTTCAAATCGAGACGACGCATACGACCTTGTGCAGGACACAACCCTCAAAGCCCTGGATAACAGCGACAAATACGTGGAAAACACGAATTTCAAGGCATGGGTGATGACTATAATGCGCAATATCTTTATCAACAACTATCGCCGCAGTGGTAGAACCACAACCATAGAGGAAGAAGACGGCAACAAGACGTCACTCCTTGAAACCCCCACAACAGAACACTCCCACGAAACCCCCGAAGGCTCAATAGCCCTTGATGATATAAACTGCGCCCTGTCAACCCTCTCCGACATCTACCGCGAATCGTTTGCAATGTATCTTGCAGGCTATAAGTATGAGGAAATCTCAGAGATTTTCAATCTCCCTCTCGGCACGATTAAAAGCCGAATTTTCATGGCTCGCAAGCAGCTGCAGGAAATCCTTAAAGACTATAAATAAAGCTATTATCTATCATGAAAAAATTATTACTCTCTGCAATCATCACTCTGCTTGCTGTAACAGCATTTGCAGAGGAACAAAAAACGCCTCGCAGATACGTTAACAGTTTGGAACTAAGGATAATTAACAAAGGCTTTGACAACTCAGAGCGCACATTCTCCCGCCTGCCGGCTTACCTGAAAGACAGTGTAAGACCAGACCTCTGGGAGCGTCAGCAGTGTTCATCCGGCATGGCTATCCGCTTTGCGACAGACTCTCGCAGCATAGGTGTAAGATATGACCTTTACTACAACACTCACATGATTCACATGGCAGACACAGGGCTTAAGGGCACAGACCTTTATATCCTGGAAGGCGACTCTGTGTGGAGGCATGTAAATACAAACCGCCCGTATATCAAAAAAGGCACAGAAAAATCCTGTGAAGCCACATACGTGGAAAATCTTTCCGGCAAAATGCAGGAGTATATGATATATCTCCCTCTGTATGACGGTGTTGTGAACCTTGATGTGGTGATTGACAGTGCAGCGACTATCACAAAGGGAAGTCCTGACATAATCCGCGCCGACAAGAAAATAGTGGCTTACGGCACAAGTATCCTACAAGGAGGCTGCGCCTCTCGCACAGGTATGGCTGCCACGAATATTATCTCCCGTATGCTGAACTGCGAGGTGGTAAATCTCGGATTTAGCGGTGAAGGCAAAATGGATTTCTACATGGCTCGTGCACTGGCAGAAATCTCGGATGTAGACTGCTATCTGATAGACCCGGTGCCTAACTGCACCGAAATGATGTGCGACACTATCACTTACGACTTCATAAAAATCTTGCGCACCCTCCGCCCGGAAGTGCCAATAGTGATGCTGGAAGGACCTATTTATCCGTATGCACGCTATGACTCTTTCTTCGGTTCCTATCTGCCAAAGAAGAATGCGGCATTCCGCAAAAACTATGAGAGACTCGTGGCAGAGGACCCCAAGAACCTGTATTACGTCACGTCTGACGGGCTTGACGGTGTGGAAGACGACGGCACTGTTGACGGCATCCATCTGACAGACCTCGGGTTTAAGTATTATGCTGAAAAAATGGCGCCGATATTGGCAAAATTCGTCAAATAATGCGCATTCAAAAACGATTAAAAACAGACAAATGAAAATAGCGATAATAGTAGCGATGAGCAAGGAGCTGAAACTCCTCCTACCTCTCCTTCGAGAGCCATCGGTAGTGGTGGCAAATAATTATGAGTTTCACTTGGGACAGCTTGGCAGCCATGAGGTGATAGCCGTTCAGTGTGGCATAGGCAAGGTAAACGCCGCTATCTCTACTCTCACCCTGATAGAGAATTTCCATCCTGACATGGTGATAAACACAGGTGTGGCAGGCGGTACCGGCGGTGGCGCAAAAATCCTTGACGTGGTGATAGCAGACAGAATATCATACCACGATTGCTGGTGTGGACCGGGCACTGAATGGGGCGAGGCGGCAGGATGTCCGCGCTATTTCAAGACTCTCACGCTCGCAAACCTTATCGCGGACAGTGAAGCACTCTCTGCCCACGACAACGTAAAGCACGGACTTATAGCATCAGGCGACATTTTTGTGAGCCGCAAAGAGGATATTGAGCATATACTCTCCGTTTTCCCCGATGCGATTGCCGTAGATATGGAATCCGGTGCTATTGCGCAGACTTGCTACATAAAAAATGTGCCTTTCTTCTGCATACGAGTAGTGAGCGACACTCCGGGGGAGAGCGACAATATCTCGCAGTATGAAAACTTCTGGGAAGATGCTCCGCAGTCTACTTTTCATATTCTCTATCACATAATCAGCAACCTGAAATGAAAAAAATACCGTCGTTTACCATAGACCATACTCGCCTGAGCCGTGGAATTTTCGTTTCACGCAAAGACACCACTCCCGGCGGGGATGTGCTGACCACTTTTGATATACGCATGAAGTTGCCAAATCGTGAGCCGGCTCTTGACCCTCGTGCCATTCACACGATAGAGCATCTTGCCGCCACTTTCCTGCGCAATCATCCACAGTGGGGCAGCCGCATAATATATTGGGGGCCAATGGGTTGCCTTACAGGAAATTATCTTATTGTAAGCGGTGATTACGTTTCGTCTGACATTCTGCCGCTGATGGTGGAGACTTTCCGCTTTATCGCAGACTTTGAGGGAGAAATCCCCGGTGCTACTCCGCAAGACTGTGGTAATTACACTTTTAACGACCTTCCGCTTGCAAAGGCGGAGGCTGCAGCCTTTCTCCAAAACACACTGCTCAACCCGTCGGAGGAAAATCTGAATTATCCTGCTTAGAAGTTTTAATACGTAAATGTGCTTCCGCCGAGAAATTCGCGTAGTAGGCTCGTTGGCGGGATAGCGTCGGGCTTTAGTGGAGCGAAATAGTTTAGGAAACGGAGCAGACGGTATGCCTCGGAATATTCAGGGGTGTCGTTAGGGACATTCTTCAGCACTTCAAATCCGTATTCGCGCAGCACGCTTAGCTCGAAAAGGAGCGAAGAGTTAAACATAGCGTCGGCATTTTCCTGATAAGGGAAAATCCATTTTTCCTCACCGCGGCGTACACTTGGCCATCGGCGTATTGTGTCTACGGCAGACGTGCCGCGATACTTGTAGTCGCGAATAATTCGGCGGAGTAGTCGGTTGTCGGTAGTAGGCACCCAATTGTGGTCGTCGATGTTGAGAGTGGTGAGGGCAGAGACGTAAACGCGGTATTTCATTTTCTCCTCAATCTGTGCTGTGAGTTGTGGGTTGAGTCCGTGTATACCCTCTATGAGAAGAATACTGTTGTCGTCAAGGTGGATTTTGTCACCTTTATAAGTGCGGCTGCCGGTTTCAAAATTATATGTAGGCAGGCTTACTTCTCCACCTGCGAGCAGAGTGTTCAGATGCTCGTTAAATAGAGGAAGGTCCAGAGCATAAAGAGACTCATAGTCGTAGTCGCCGGTTTCGTCGCGAGGGGTGTCAACGCGGTTTACGAAATAGTTGTCCAGCGAAATCATACGCGGCTTCAGGAGGTTTGTTGCGAGGAAAATTGCGAGTCGCTTGATGGTGGTTGTCTTGCCTGAAGAAGAAGGACCTGCGATGAGTACAATCCTTGCGCCTCCCTTATGATAACGCTCAGTGATATCATCGGCGATAGCGGCTATTTTCTTTTCGTGTAGTGCCTCCGCAACGTTGATAAGCATCGGAGCGTTGCCGGCTTCAATGACCTGGTTTAGTTCTCCAACGTTTTCAATGCCAATGACGTTGTTGAATTTCAGATAGTCTGTGAAAGCACCAAACATTTTCTCTTGCTGAATAGGTGCGACAGGTTGTGTAGGGTTCTCCTTGTCAGGACCGAGTAGCAGGAAGCCTTCTTTATAGGGCAGAAGGTCGAAAACATTCAGCATAGACGTGTTAGGGACAAGAGCACCGTAATAGCAGTCGCTAACTCCGTCGAGAGTGTAATATACGGCATATATGTCGTGAATGGATTCGAGGAGTTTTACTTTATCTTCAAGTCCTTGTTTGCGGAAAATCTCTATGACGTCGGTTCTGAGTCGTTCCTTGCGGGTCAGAGGCAGTGCCCGGTCTACGAGTTGCTGCATTTTCTCCTTGATGACAGCCACTTTTTCAGGCGTCATTTCACCGGCATTGCGTAGGCAGCAATATGTACCTCGCGAGATGGAGTGTTCCATTACGAGGCGAGAGCCGGGGAAACATTCGTATGTAGCGCGATATAGTAGCATGCACAGTGAGCGAGTGTAAACACGCATTGCAGACGGTGCTGTGACAGGAAGAAATTCCACCATTTTAGGTCCGAAAACGGGGTATCCTAGTCCTTCAGTCTTATTATTAACCTTAGCGCAGATAGGGGTGAAGTCTAATTCGCCGGCAATGCTGCTATATATGTCTTTCAGCGAGTCGCCACCCTTGATAGTGACGTATTTGGAGGTGTTTATGCAGTATACTTTCATGGAATTGAATATTTTGTGACTAAGTTACGACTTTTTTGCCAATCAGAAAAAGAAAAAAGGTAAAAAAAACATTAAAAATCAATAGTCACTGAAGAAGTGAGGGCGAATTACGATTCCTGCTCTGATTTTGCTGACGTGCCGGTTATAGTTAAGTAGTCCTTCGCCATATCCGCAGTAATATTGTGCGAATATACTCCAGTCTGAGCGCTTGGAGAAACGGTAGCTGATTTCGGCGATGACGTTATAGTTAAGTTTCCATCCTCTACGTTTGACGAGAGTCACAGAGCCGGTCCATTTCTGGTTTTCAGACATTACTTGTGTGCCAACTTGGTAAATGCCGCAATAGTCGAGGATATCTTTGTTGTTTTCACCGTCAACTATCGGAATCCATACTTTTCCGTGAATCATAAGAGTCTTGTCCACAATGATATTTGCGCCGGCAGAAATTCGGTTCCAGGAGCGGGATGCTATGCTGTCTTTGCCGTTGCTTTCGTGCTCAATTTGCAGCTTTAGTTTTCCGATATATCTCCCGTCGGAGTATAGTGGCTTTGCGAGTCCTACGCCCGGATTAAAGTTGAGGTCGGTCATAGGCAGTGATTCTTCAAGAATGCTCCAGAAGACCTTTTGTGTGTAGTAAAAATAGAGGTAAGAGTCCCATGGAAGCACGTTGTTTGTCAGTCGTATTTGCAGTGACACCTGAAATTTGGCATCAGAGTTGTGCTTTGTCATTTTGTGGTTTATAGGACCTCCGAAAATGAAATAGTTATCCTTGAAAAGAGAGTAAAAAGGCTCTTCTTTCTCATAATATTCCTTAACTTTTTCAGCCTCAATAACTTCATGATTTGGGACTTCCACCACCTGTGCAAAGGCAGTGGAGGTGAAAAGTGTTAAAAACAGGGTAATGAGTGTGATTTTATGGCTATAAGGCATTGTCGTGAAAAATTTTTTGCAAAATTACTCATTATTGCAATACACTCAATGTCTTAAATGTCGGAAATATTGGTTTAAAATACTTTTTTATAAAGTTTTTGTGTTTCAATGGTTACAATGTGTGTTGTGTTTGCATAAATAGTCAAAAAAACAATAAAACAAATTAGAAGTTGCGCCCGACACGAATAAGGGTATAGAAAAATGTTTACCTTCAATTCTGTTTTCTCTCAGGCTAAAAAGTATTTTACAAAAGTTCTTATTGGCGCCGTTTTCGTTGTAGGTCTTACGTCATGTAGCGCGTCAGTTTGGGAGGGGGTAGCAATGGGATTGTCAAGCACACCATATTACTCAACAAGTAGCTATGGATATACAGGTTCGTCATCATATTATACTCCGTCAAGCTATTCATCTTCAAGCTCATATAGTAGCAGTAGTTCATCGGGGAGCCAGTGCAGCAGATGCCGCGGCACCGGTAACTGTCAGCGGTGTGGCGGAAATGGTGAGGTTTACGATTATGGTCCTGCGTCTATATCGTCAGGCTCTAAATATACTCACAAGTGTGGAGTATGCGGAGGTTCCGGCAAGTGTGGGGTGTGTGACGGTAAAGGTCACAGCTAATTATTTTATAAGGTACCTCAATGGAATGGCTGCAACAGTAGTCACAGCGAGAGTGGTGAGTGTGGCGGTGAAAGGTGTCAGGTATCCGCTATCTATCAGTGGCAGGGAAACGTAGTTTGCAACAAGATAATGTAGGAGATACATGGCAAATGAAGTCTTGGCAATGAATTTTATGACTTTGTCAGCTCTGCATCCCAGTGTTTCCACTTGCTGCAGGAGGATAAACACGATAAGTGTGAGCGACATGATACAAGCAGTGAGGTTGCATTTATATACGCCGTGAAGTGTGCAGTAAGAGTCTATGCTTGTCCTGCTTATTGCGAGTGGCAACAGTATGTTGAATAAAAGCAAGGCTGTAATAGCTATTTTGCGCCTTATATTCCACTCTCGGAACGGATACTTAAACAGATACCACCCGGCGAGCATATAGCCGACATATCCGCAGAATGGGTAAAATACGTTTTCCACCGGCATTTGACGCCCGAAAAATGCCTCGATATATGGGAAATATCCGGTGAAGAGCCAGAGGCAGAGAAAAAATTCAATAAGCCGCTTTTTGCCGTTGAGTATCACCTGTGAGATGAAGGGAGCTACAAGGTATAGCCCTCCGAGCACATACATATACCATAGCCAGTCTTGGGGCAGATAAAACGGCACGTCAAGCAGGAAGCGGTATGCAGTTCTCGCCGGCTCCGGACCTGCCACATAGCGGTCTATCAAGGCATAAAATACAGTGAAAATGATGGTGGGAATGCCCACTATCCTGAGTCTGCGGAGGTAGAAGCGGCGCGTATCTGTCACAGGCAGGTTGTGTGCGCCGGAAACGAGGAAAAACAGCAATGAGTCGCATCCGAAAACATACACGCATATTCTCCAGTCTACGTCTTCAGCAGAATACCATGCCGTGCAATGGTATATAATGACAAGCAGTATAGCCACCACGCGGATGAGGTAGCTATACTGCGTCTCGTTATGTTTTATAGCCTGTTGCAAGGGGTTAATACTGTTCGTTCTCGTTAGGGAAGTCGCCGGATTTCACGTCGTCGATATACCTCCCGAGCGCAGTGTTGATAACGGTTGAAAGGTCGGCATATCGGCGGAGGAATTTAGGAGAGAAACCGTTGTTTAGTCCCAGCATATCCTGATATACGAGTACCTGTCCGTCAGTACCGCCACCGGCACCGATGCCGATAGTAGGTATAGAAAGCATTTGGCTCACTTTTGTGGCGAGCGCAGCGGGGATTTTCTCAAGTACGAGTGCAAAGCAGCCCACTTCTTCCAGCATTTTTGCATCTTCAATGAGCTTGTTTGCCTCCGCTTCTTCCTTAGCGCGGACAGCGTATGTGCCGAATTTGTTGATTGATTGCGGTGTGAGTCCCAAGTGTCCCATTACGGGTATGCCTGCGGTGAGTATTCTCTCGATTGACTCGCGTACTTCAGAGCCACCCTCGATTTTCACAGCCTCTGCGCCACTTTCCTTCATGATTCGGATGGCAGAGGCGAGTGCTTCCTTAGAGTTACCCTGATATGAACCGAATGGCATATCGCACACGACGAGGGCGCGTTTTGTGCCTTTCACCACGCTTTTAGCATAGTTTATCATCTCGTCGAGTGTTATAGGGAGGGTTGTTGCGTTGCCCGCCATTACGTTTGAGGCGGAGTCACCCACAAGGATAACGTCCATGCCTGCGCTGTCAACCAGTGTAGCCATGGTGTAATCATAAGCGGTGAGCATCGCTATTTTCTCGCCGCGTTGTTTCATTTCTGCGAGGCGGCGTGTTGTAACTTTGCGTAAATTGTCTGTTGTGTTTGTTGACATGATATAATTACATTTATGAACAGCATCGCCTTTTTGTGGCGGCTATTCCGTTTGCGACCGCAAAATTACTAATTTCCCACATAATAACCAATTTTATTTGCCATTATGGCTATTGTGTAGAGTCAAGTGGCAAGTGCAAAATTAGTAAATTCTTTTGAAGAACTCAATT
>JBJECS010000102.1:0-3458 GCA_051871335.1 Muribaculaceae bacterium
TGTTCTTGCTGTCTAAAATCTTGTTCGTCAACTACTTCACCACTTTCACTTACAGTCCTCCAGTGAACAATGTTCCTCGCTTCAGTTGATATAGTCACACCACATTTAGTGATTTTTCTGCCATCGGCAGTGTATTGTATAGCATAATCCTTGCTCTCTATTTGCTCAAGTGCCTCATCCACCGACTTATCCACCTTCAGCTCAAGCACATAAATGTCATTTTTGGTCTTAACCACCACATCAGCTCTGCCAAGAATGCTCTTTACTTCAGTATCTATCTTGCTGTTTAGCAAAGAGAAGATTATATACATCAGCATCTTATAAAATCCTTCTCGGCTTCGTTTCGCCATCCACTCCTTTTTTGTGATGATATCGTATGGCAGGCTGGCAATGTATGCCCGGAGGACTGTTAAAGCTGTGGATAAGTCGCCATTGACAAGAGAGCGTGCCATTTTTACGATTGAAGCATCACGGTCAATGCCGTTATCGTCTATTAAATAGTTTGCCATGCCATATACCATTCCCTGGCGGACTTCACGATTTGGGAAATGGAGAATAAATTCTTCAAAATCCTTGTCGTAAGTGTCAATGGAAAGATAACCGCTTTGGTATAGCAATGGTATTGGTGTCTTTGCATTCTCGCACGGCACATTGAACTGGTTCAGTGAGACCCTTACACCGTCATAGTCAAGCGGATTAAACTCAGGAAAATGGTTCAAGTGCTCAACGAGCGATGACATAGTGCCAGACTCGAACCAATAATAGTCTGTAGTGTTGTCGTCAATTGCTCGCAAGAGGCTGAAAGGAGCGTAAACATCTTCGCTATTGCGAGAAAAATGATAACCATCGTAGTTCTTTTTCAAAAGAGCATAAGCCTCTTCTGTCGTTACTCCCATATTCTCCGCATATTCCTCAATACATGGACGCATGAACGTATCAAGCTCTGTCTGGGTTATACCACAGATGCCTGAATACTCGTCCAACATTGAGATTTGCCGTAGGTTATTCAGCTCAGAGAATATGCTGAGTTGCGAGAATTTCGTTACACCGGTGATGAATACAAACCGCAAGTTATTATCCTCATCTTTAAGCACTTGGTAAAACTCTCGGAGGAGTGAGCGCATTTCCACAAGCTGGTCCGGCTGGTACATCAGCTGCAAAATAGGAGAATCGTATTCATCGAGGATTACAACCGCTTTCTGCCCGGTCTGTTCATAGGCATTGCGAATCAAGTCGCGAAATCTGTCACCCGGAGTCACAGAAGTCTCATTTTTGCCGTATATTTTCTCATAGTCACGCAGTAGTGACTCGAGCTTTGTCTGAGAAAGGCGTACGGGCAGGTTCTTCAGCCCACTCATGGTGAAATGCAGCACCGGATATTTCTTCCATTCCTTCTCAAGCTCCATGATTTTCAGCCCCTCGAATAATTCTTTTTTGGCACTGAAATACGCATTTAGTGTATTGCACATCAGTGATTTACCAAACCGGCGAGGACGGGCAAGGAACACATACTGATAATTTTGGACAAGATTGTAAATGTATTCCGTCTTGTCTACATAAACCTTTCCGTCTTCACGTATTCTCTGGAAGCTGGCGGTGTCTACTGCGTATCTAAATTTCTTCTGTCTCATAATAGTTAGGCGTTTTTTGCTTGTTTCTGCAAAGTTACGAAAAAATGTGGAAATTGGCAAGAGGTTTTTACAATTATGGGGTTAGGGCATAGGAAGATAAGGATTATTACAGGGAATGGATGGTGAAATTTGGATAAGTGGCAAGGATTTAGGGGAATGTGAGGAATAATTAACAAAATTTAACTTGACAAAAGATTAAATATTTATTAACTTTTCAGCCGAATACCGAAAAATCCAATTGGGAGTACAGAAATAACTAATACTACTCAATCATACTTACATAAAAATCTAATAAACAAGAAATTATTAATATCTAAAACGAAATATTTATGAAAAAATTTTTACAACTTATTTTAGTTGCGTTATGCGTGGCTACAGCAGCGCAGGTGTATGCAAAAACAATCTATTTCTGCCCGTCCGAAGATTGGAGTACTCAATATGGTGTTAAATGTCACCATTGGGGAGGCTCAACGAACGCTACAACATGGCCGGGAGAAACTATGTCTGTTGATGAGGAAACAGGTCTTTACTACATAAACATTCCAGATGACCGTACAGGTGTTAAGATAAATGCACGAAATGCTGAAAATACAGATGGTACAGATGGCTCACAGTTTGAGAATGATAATCTTCAAGATAACGCTGTGTATGATGCAAGTGGTGTTTGGTATAGTAGCATAGATGCCTACAAGGCAGACTTAGTGGATATTTATTACGACAATAGCTTTTCAACCTGGGAAAAAGTACATGTCTATCCATTAGTGAAATTTTCAGGCAATAAGAGCGATTGGGCAGCAAGAGTTCCTTTCGGAAAATGGCCAGGTAAGGAAATCACTAAAGGTGAAGAATTGTGTTACAAAATTAAGGTTCCAAATGGAGCTAAAGTTTTCTTTGACAATGGAAACAGTGGCGAAGGAAATCAGTCACAAGAAATAACAGTGTCAGACTCTAAAATTTATTATTATAGCAAAGATAAACATGGTGAATTACCACTTGCAGTATATGCAATAGGGAGCAACCTTCAAATATTTGGTGACGCTGAGAAACATCATTGGCAAACCAATTGGAAAGGAGAAAACGAATTGATGTATAAAGGTGCTGGTGCATTTGAAATCGACTATCTTGTAGTTGGTAAGGATGGCACATACACCGCAACAGAAACCGATAAGGATGGAAAAGTTTGGACTGCAGAACTTGAATTTGGCTCAATACGTTTTGTAACATCACCTTCTACAGGAGAGAATGATTGGAATTTAGGAACACAATATTACCCAAGTTCATACGATGGTTCTGTTATTTCTATAGAAAGTGAAGCAAAAGAATTTTACGTTGCGACATCTACGACGAATGGAGTAGAAAACTGGAAATTTAGAACAGAGGAAAGTATGGTTTCAAAAGATGGTGTTGATTTCTCGTCTTACAGTTCTTATCATTTTACCCTTGACTTGGCAAATAATAAATTGATAGTTGCCGGTACTACAGGTGTAGAGTCGGTGTCAGAGGATGATGTAAATGCACCAGTAGAATACTTTAACCTGCAGGGAGTACGCGTAGAGAATCCTCAGAATGGTCTTTACATAGTACGTCAGGGCAATAAGGTAAGCAAGCAGATTATCCGATAATCGGGCATAAAGAATGAAAATGAGTCGGGCGTGAAGCATGCACCGGCTACGGAAAATAGATAAAAAGGGCACCTCACACGAAAGGGAGGGAGCCCTTTTTTGTTAGAATAGAGGTGCGAGCGTTGAGCGTGTATGGTTAATCGTTTATCGATTTAATGGAGAAGTTATAGCAGAGAATGGAGGTGGCGCGGCGTTTTTTGAGATG
>JBJECS010000103.1:0-3440 GCA_051871335.1 Muribaculaceae bacterium
AACTTCTTTCTCAGCCTTGTCAAACTCAGGTGCGTCTGTTGTGAAGTGAGGCACCTTAATCTGGTCGCTGAGGTAATTTTGCATTGTGTATGGGAGCACGAAGTATCCGTCGGCAAGACCCTGCATAAGGGCTGATGCTCCGAGGCGGTTACCGCCGTGGTCTGAGAAGTTACATTCACCTATCGCGAAAAGTCCCTTGATTGATGTCTGGAGCTCATAGTCTACCCAGATACCACCCATTGTG
This sequence comes from Muribaculaceae bacterium, assembly GCA_051871335.1. Classification (GTDB taxonomy): domain Bacteria; phylum Bacteroidota; class Bacteroidia; order Bacteroidales; family Muribaculaceae; genus CAJUPY01. The sequence goes on from JBJECS010000103.1 coordinate 245, forward strand.
TAGTGGCTTGCTGGGAATATCATCATCGGGGTTTCATACGGGTTATCATCTGAAATCATCTGATACATGTCGAAGAGGTTGCCGTAACGGTCACGGATTGCCTTTTCGCCGTCGCGTGCGATTGCATACTTGAAGTCAAGGTATACTGCGTTACCTGTTCCTACGCCATAGCCTGCATCGCAACGCTCCTTTGCCGCACGGCTCGCTATGTCGCGTGGACAGAGGTTACCGAATGCCGGATAGCGGCGCTCGAGGTAGAAGTCGCGGTCTTCATCTGGTATATCTGTCGGTTTTTTCTTTCCCGCGCGGATAGCCTCTGCATCTTCTTTCTTCTTTGGAACCCAGATACGTCCGTCGTTACGGAGTGACTCGCTCATAAGGGTGAGCTTAGACTGGTCTTCACCGTGTACCGGGATACATGTTGGGTGAATCTGAGTAAATGCAAGGTTTGACAGGTATGCGCCTTTCTTGAATGCCTGGATTGCAGCAGAACCGTTGCAGCCCATAGCGTTTGTAGAAAGGAAGAATGCACGACCATAACCACCGGTAGCAAGTACTACTGCGTGAGCTGCATAGCGCTCGATTTCACCTGTGATAAGGTTACGGACGATAATTCCGCGTGCACGACCGTCGATAAGAACGAGGTCGAGCATCTCGCGGCGATTGAACGACTTAACTTTACCCTTCTGAATCTGGCGGTTAAGTGATGCGTATGCACCAAGGAGGAGCTGCTGACCGGTCTGACCCTTTGCGTAGAATGTACGAGAAACCTGTGCGCCACCGAATGAACGGTTTGCGAGCAAGCCGCCGTATTCGCGTGCAAATGGAACTCCCTGCTGTACGCACTGGTCAATGATGTTGTTTGACACCTCGGCAAGACGATATACGTTTGCTTCGCGCGCACGGAAGTCACCTCCCTTTACTGTGTCGTAGAACAGACGATATACTGAGTCGCCATCGTTCTGATAGTTTTTTGCGGCGTTAATACCACCCTGTGCAGCGATTGAGTGTGCACGGCGCGGTGAGTCTTGTATACAGAAGTTGAGCACGTTGAAGCCTATTTCTGCAAGTGTTGAGGCTGCAGATGCACCCGCAAGACCTGTTCCTACTACGATAATGTCAAGATTACGCTTGTTGGCTGGGTTTACGAGTTTCTGGTGTGCCTTATAGTTGGTCCATTTATCAGCTACGGGACCTTCAGGAATTTTTGAGTCTATCTGATACTCCGGTTTTGAAGCAGATTCAATATCAGCATAGTCTTTCATTATTGGGGTTGAATCAATCATCCCTTCAAGTTCTTTTTCGTTCACCATATCTGACAGGAATTATTGGTTTTCTGAATTTGTTTCTTCACTCTGAGCGTTTTTGCAGCATTCTTCAGTACCTGCTTTTGGGCATTGTCCACAGTCGCCGTGTCCGCAGTTACCGTCACATTTGCCTTCTGTGCATTTGCCACAGCATTCGCCTTCCGCCTTGCAGCACTGACCTTCTGCCTTGCAGCATTCAGCCTTGTCTGCACATTCGCCTTTGTGGCAGCCATCGCATGGAGGCAACTCCTTCAGTGCGTGCTTCTGCATCATTTCAATGTACTGACCCTGGAGTTTTGGGCATTTCACGTATGCCTCATCGTTTGCCTGGATTGTAAACCATACTGCCTGAATCATGAAAAGACCTACTACGATGGTTGTCCACCAATTTGCGATACATTTTAGACGGTCAATCCAAATCTGACCATTCCATCCGCATGATTGGAACATTGACCAGAAGCCGTGTGTCATGTGGAACCACAGCGCTACAAGACCAATCAGATAGACAGGAAGTGTCCATGCCTGGCTGAATGCCATCTGGAGGAACAGTGTACCTGCTGCCGGTGGAACAGTGACTTCTTGGCCGCATGGGGTCTGCATCACTGCTGCACAGCATGGCGCAATTTCTGCAAGCTGCATCTTTGCCCAGAACTGGATAAGGTGAATTGCGAGGAACGCAATAACTACAAAACCAAGCACGAGCATGTTTTGTGATGACCATTCTACCTGTGCAGGCTTGGATGTCACTGCATAGCGGTCGTTACCACGCGCGTTGCGGTTTTGGATTGTCAGCCAGATTGCGTACACAATGTGGAGAAGGAAGCCGGCGGCAAGAATGGCACTGCCGATGAGGGCATACCAGTTCGCACCCAAAAACTCACACACTACATTGTAGGCGCTTGGCCAGAATATAGCCACAGCGTTCATCAAAACGTGAAACGTGACAAATAAGACAAGGAAAGCGCCAGTCAGCGACATGACAAGCTTTCTGCCTATAGATGAGTTAGTTAACCACATAAATTGATTGTTGATGTTAAGTTTATAATTTTGTTTAGTTAATTTTTTTCTTCATCGTGTCTGTTTTATCCCACAAATTTAGGACAAAAAAACCACTTTTCAAAAAATTATTGAAATTTTTCTGTAATTTTTGCTCACTTTTTATTCCATCAGCTTGCGATAGCGGCGGCGAGGAGGCTCTTTTCCGTCGTTCATCATTTTCTTATACTCTTCATAGTCTGAGTAAGAGCCCTGATAGAACACCACTTTGCCATCGCCCTCAAACGACAGGATATGCGTGCATATACGGTCAAGGAACCAACGGTCGTGACTCACTACTACCGCGCATCCCGCAAAGTCATCAAGACCTTCCTCCAGTGCACGAAGCGTATTTACGTCAATATCGTTGGTCGGCTCGTCCAGAAGCAGCACGTTACCCTCTTCCTTCAGTGCCATTGCAAGGTGTAGGCGGTTTCGCTCTCCTCCGGAAAGCACTGCGATTTTCTTTTCCTGGTCTGCGCCCGTAAAGTTGAATTTTGAGAGATATGCACGGGCATTCACGTCGCGACCTCCCATACGGAATGTCTCAGTACCCTGCGAAATCACCTCATACACAGTACTTTCAGGCAACAGGTCGTGGTGAGTCTGGTCCACATATGCTATCTTTACGGTTTCTCCCACCTCAAAACTTCCGGCATCAGGTTTTTCCTGTCCCATGATGAGGCGGAAAAGTGTAGTCTTACCCGCTCCGTTTGGTCCTATCACGCCTACAATTCCGTTTGGCGGAAGTGAGAAGTCAAGGTCCTTAAACAGCTGCTTGCTGCCAAATGCCTTTGTAAGCCCCGTTGCCTCTATCACTTTGTTGCCCAGGCGTGCACCGTTAGGGATAAATA
>JBJECS010000104.1:0-3359 GCA_051871335.1 Muribaculaceae bacterium
ACCGCATAGCATTGACACAGGGCGGTAAGTTGCTTAAAATCAACAGTCCTCAGGGAATAATAGCTGAATATGATGAGAAGATATTTGCGGTGAGTAGCGAAGATATGCATCGACTGCTGAAGGACTTGAGGGAAAAATCAGGAGTTAAAACGGCATTCAGTTTTGGAGAGACAATCCATGTGACTGTTACAGAGAGTACTACGGAGTCTGAAATCCGCGAATATCTGTTGTGTAAAGGTCATGGTATGGTGAGGGTAGAGAAGATAGAGGCGAGTATTGAGGATTGCTTTATGGCATTGATGAAATGAAAGAGAATTACGTAATAGAGGCAGAGGGTCTGACAAAGCAGTTTGGTGACTTTGTCGCCACAGACCATATCACGTTCAGTGTGCAAGAGGGAGAGATTTTCGGATTTCTGGGAGCTAACGGTGCCGGAAAGACAACGGCGATGCGAATGCTTTGCGGACTGAGCAAGCCAACAGAGGGGTATGCCCGAGTGGCGGGTTATGACGTATATAGCCAGGCGGAGGATGTGAAAAGAAATATCGGGTATATGAGCCAGAAGTTTTCGCTATATGATGACCTGACGGTGTATGAAAACCTGAGGCTATTTGGCGGTATCTATGGCATGAGCAAAAAAGAGATAAAATTGAAGAGCGACGTTCTGCTATCAGAACTTGGCATGGCGGAGCATAGAGACAAACGAGTGGCATCTCTACCGCTGGGATGGAAACAGAAGCTGGCTTTTTCGCTGAGCATATTTCACTCTCCGAGGATAGTGTTTCTTGACGAGCCGACGGGAGGCGTAGACCCGATAACCCGCAGGCAGTTTTGGGAACTGATATACCGTGCGGCAGACCGCGGGATAACGGTTTTTGTGACGACGCACTATATGGATGAGGCGGAGTATTGCGACCGGGTGTCGATAATGGTTGATGGGAAAATCGAGGCACTTGGCAGTCCTTCGGAGCTGAAGGTTAATTTTGGTGTGTCCACGATGTATGACGTGTTCCTGAAATTGGCGCGCAAGGCAAAAAGGACGTAAGCTAAAATAACGAACTTAGACTTGAACGGTATGAAACGATTTTATTCATTTGTAAGAAAGGAGTATTACCATATATTCCGCGACAGGCGCACGATGCTGATATTGCTCGTAATGCCTATAGTGATGATAATCCTATTCGGTTTTGCAATCACAAACGAGGTTAAAAACAGCAGAGTGGCGTTTTTAGACTATTCGAAAGATGCGGTGACGAGTAGAATACGGGAGAGGTTTGCTAATAATGCATATTTCATTATATCTCAGGATATTAGCGACCCGAAAGACATAGACAGGCTGTTTCGCGGAAATGAGATAGACCTTGTTGTGTCGTTTTCAGAAGATTTTGGCAGTGAGATGCTTTGCGGGGGCGGAGCGCGTGTTCAGATTATAGCAGATGGAAGCGAGCCCAATCAGGCTGCGACACGTGTGGGCTATGCGCAGAATATTTTGATGGAGTGTGCGAGAGAATTTCAAGAGAAGAATGGTGGGAAAGCGGAGTTTCAGATAGAGCCTGTGACAAGAATGCTGTATAATCCCCAGGGAAGGAGTGAATATAATTTTGTTCCCGGAGTTATAGGTCTGATATTGATGCTTATTTGCGCTATGATGACGAGTATAGCGATAGTAAGAGAGAAGGAACAGGGCACGATGGAGGTGCTACTTGCTTCTCCACTGCCACCAATAGTGATAGTGTTATCTAAGCTGGTTCCATATTTTGTAATATCATGCATAAATTTTGGAACGATTCTTGTGTTGTCGTGGGTATTGCTAAATATCCCGGTAGCAGGCAGTATTTTGGGATTTATGTTTGTCACCCTGCTGTATATCCTGGTTGCATTGTTGCTGGGTCTGTTTATCTCGACGTGTGTAAACAGCCAGCTTGCGGCGATGTTGTTGTCGTTGCTTTTGATAGTGCCAACAGTGTATCTTTCAGGTCTTGCATTTCCAATAGAAAGTATGCCGGAATCGCTGCAGCGCGTGTCGTCTGTATTTCCGGCGAGGTGGTATGTATCAGTGGCTCGCAAAATCATGATACAGGGAGTTGAGATGAAATACGTATTAAAAGAGACAGTAATATTATCAATAATGGCGATTACGTTGCTATGCGTGTCGTGGAAACTATTTAAGACAAGACTATAAAGATGGTGCTACATTACCTGATAGAGAATGAATTCAAGCAGATGATTCGAAATATCATACTGCCGTTTGTATTTGTTCTGCTTCCTGTAGGTCTAATAAACGTTATGCCGCGAGCAGCGACCCAGGAGGTCAAAAACCTGAAGGTTTGTGTAATAGACAACGACCACAGCCAGTGGTCGTCTCGATTGGTTCAAAAAATCACAGCATCGACTTATTTTGAGCTTTCTGCAACGTCATCGACCTACGTCAACGCGCTTCACACGATAGAGTCAGGTGCTGCGGATTTCATAATAGAGATAGAGCCTGACTTTGAGAAAAACCTTGTTAAAGAGGGAGTTAGCCATGTGATGATAAGCGCAAATGCGGTGAATGGAGTGAAGGCGGGTCTTGGGACGTCTTACCTTGCTCAGATAGTTGCGGACTTTTCGGCACAGCTGCGGGAGGAGTGTGGGCTTTCAGGAGGGGATACTCGCCTGTCGGCGTTTGATGTAAGTCCGCGCTATTATTACAATACAGAGCTTGACTATAAGGCGTTTATGGTACCTGGTCTGATAGGGATGCTCCTTGTGCTAATAGTAGGTTTTTTGCCGGCTTTGAATATAGTGCTTGAAAAAGAGAATGGGACAATAGAGCAGATAAATGTCACGCCGGTCAGCAAAAGGGAGTTTATACTGTCAAAGCTGATACCATATTGGGTAGTTGGCATAGTATTGCTTTGCTATGCGATGCTTCTTGCATACGTGATATATGGCTTTTCACCAGTAGGCAGCCTGTGGGTTATATTCTTATTTGCGACGGTGTTTTCGCTGTTGGTGTCGGGTTTTGGTCTGATAGTTTCGAACTATTCAGATACGGCGCAGCAGGCGGCACTTGTGATGTTTTTCTTTTTGGTGATATTTATACTACTTAGCGGCTTGCTGACCCCGATAGCGAGTATGCCAAGCTGGGCACAATATGTCACGACCGTCAATCCGCTGCGTTATTTCATTGAGGCTCTGAGGTGTATATATCTGAAGGGGAGCACATTAACCGATTTGTTTTGGAATTTTGTAGCACTGGTGATTTACGCCCTTGTCGTGGGTATTGTGGCAGTAAAAAGCTATAGGAAAACGTCGTAAAGGTGAAGTAACTATTCAGCGGACATTTTATGATTGTTATGGCAGGTTTGAGTGAAACG
>JBJECS010000105.1:0-17805 GCA_051871335.1 Muribaculaceae bacterium
ATTCAGACAAAGAGAGAGAAGAAATGCGCGACAGCATAATCTCTCTGCGCCGACAAGGTAAACAACTCAGAAACGAAAGCCGTTTTGACGAAGCCCTTAAAATTCATAATGCCGGACTACAACTCGCAAAACAGGCTTGCGACACCTCGGAAATAATTCAGGCACTCAACAACATCGGTACAGACTACAGACGTATGGGAATACTTGACGTGGCGCAAGAATACCACTACGAAGCCTGGCGACTGCCTGAAGAATCTACAGACACAAGCTTCACTATGCGAAAAAACCGAGTTGTCTCACTCAATGGGCTCGGTAACATATACCTCACAATACACAATTACCAACGAGCCGACTCCGCTTTCCGACTCGCCCTCGCCGGCGAACAACAACTCGGCTCAAAAACAGGACAGGCGATAAACTACGCCAACCTTGGCGCTATATACAACGCCCAAAACAAAGACGAACTTGCACTGGACTATTACAAAAAATCTCTTGAACTAAACCTCGCTGACGGCAACAACCTCGGCATCGCACTTTGCCACACTTATTTCGGAGAACTACATGAAGAACATGGAGAGTACGCCGAAGCGGAAAGAGAATACGAAACCGCTTACAGAATAATGCAAGACAGCAAAGACAAATGGCACTCCCTTGAGCCACTTACAGCTCTCGTCTCTATAAAAATCGACTCTAAACAGTATAAAAAAGGACTCCAACTGCTCATCGAGGCAGAAAAAACCGCAGCTGAAATACAGTCCATAGAACACCTTGCGAAAATACACATGCTGTATTACAAACTATTTGAAAGCCAGGGACTTTACCATGACGCACTTGTTCACCACGTCGCCGCAACAGCCTACAATGACTCTGTAATAAACGACGATAAAAACAACCGAATACACAACACCGGAATCACTATTGAACGCAACCGCCAAAAACAAAAAGTAGAACTCGCAAACGAGCAGTTAGCTCAAGAAAGAAACGCTAAGTGGCTGTGGCTCATAGTGTTTATCGGCATAGCAATAGTGCTGATAACAGCAATCTGCGTGATGCTGTATATCCAAAAAGTCCGTGCTCACAGCTACCGTATACTCCAGGAAGCCAGCAACTTACGCGAAAATTTCTTCACAAATATCACCCACGAATTTCGAACCCCACTGACAATAATACTCGGTCTGAGCGAAGACCTCGCCAAAAACTCTGACGCATCAGAATCAACGCGCAAAAAGCTTGACACAATTCACAGACAGGGAAACCGACTACTGACACTCATCACACAACTCCTTGATATTTCGAAAATTAAGCTCGGATGCGGCGAGCCGGACTGGCGACAAGGCAACATAGCAACGTATATCACTATGATTGCCGAAACATACTCGGAATACGCATCCACAAAAGGCATAAACCTCAGTGTAACAGGTGAAAAAAATATCGTGATGGACTTTGTACCGGACTATGTGAACAAAGTGATTGGAAACCTTCTTTCAAATGCCCTAAAATTCACTCCAACCGGGGGTAAAATCACGATTAACATCAAAAAAACAGGCGAAAATGCCACAATAACATGCTCCGACACCGGCTGCGGGATAAACTGTGAACACATCAACGACATTTTCACGCCATTTTTCACTCACGGAACAGACACAGAACACTGCGGCACCGGCGTGGGACTCGCCCTCGTCAAACAAATCATCGAAACTATCAACGGCACTGTCAACGTGAAAAGCAAGGAGGGAGTTGGAACTGAATTTACTATCACAATACCAATTCACAATACCGCTAAAGAGATTGAAAATGAGGTGATTATATACAAGCCCAAGATAGGCAAAACACCCGAAAAAGATGAGCCTAAAACAAAGGTAGATTACCCGGCGGAGGCGGAACAAGCAAAACCGGAACAGCCAAAAATACTGGTGGTGGAAGACAATGACGACGTGGCAGAATATATAGGCTCGCAATTTGAAAATTCATTCTTCGTGCTATTTGCACAAAATGGGAAAGTGGCTCTGGATATGGCGAGAGAAAATGCGCCTGATATAATCATAACAGACGTGATGATGCCGGAAATGGACGGACTCTCACTATGCAAGGCAATACGCAGCGATGATAAAATAAACCACATACCGATTATCGTAGTGACTGCAAAAATAACCGAGGACGACAAACTCGCCCTATTGCAAGCCGGTGCAGACGCGTATATTACCAAGCCGTTCAATGCCGACGAATTATGCATGAGAGTGGATAAACTCCTTGAGCAGAGACGATTACTGCGTGAGAAATTTTCTCAAATGATAGCAAAAGAAATCATGGCAAACATTGAGCCGAAAGGCGACAGTGAAAACAGCGAAACAGAGGAAAACAATCTGTTTATCAGGAGATTAGTGGAAGAAGCAATAGCCATGCTGGACACCTACAAGGATGTGAATGTTTCATCTCTCGCCGAAAAAATGCAGCTCAGCACCCGCCAGCTACACCGCCGCATCACAGCTATCACCGGAAAGACTCCCGTAGCATTTATTCAGATGATAAAAGTGAAAAAAGCACAGAAAATTCTCGAAGAAAATCCACAGACTCCATTCAAAACCGTAGCTATAGACTCCGGCTTTACAGATTATTCCAGTTTTGCTCGCGTCTTTAAGTCTGTCGTAGGGGTTACGCCTTCAGAGAGCGTTAAAAGCAAGTGATATAGCAGAAAAATTGAAATTTTAGAGGTATAAAGTGGGTCATAACAAATGTTTGTTGTAACTTTGCAAAATAAAAAAGACAAAGAAAGCAATGAGCATAACAATCCTCGGCATAGAATCATCATGCGACGACACGAGCGCCGCAATAATCCGCGACGGAATACTCCTGAGCAATGTCATAGCGTCGCAATCAGTCCACGAAGAATATGGCGGCGTAGTGCCGGAACTGGCATCAAGAGCACATCAGCAAAATATTGTGCCAGTGGTAGATACGGCTATCAAACGAGCCGGTATCACAAAGCAAGACCTGACCGCCATAGCATTTACTCGCGGACCGGGTCTGCTTGGCTCTCTATTAGTGGGGACATCATTTGCAAAGGGGCTGTCTGTAGGACTAAGGATACCAATAGTAGACGTAAATCACCTGCACGGACATGTGCTTTCACACTTTGTGAAGGAAAACGAAGATGACGCTGTGCCGGAATACCCATTCCTATGTCTGCTAATCTCAGGGGGAAATTCACAGTTAGTTTTGGTGAAGAACTACAATGACATGCAGATAATCGGCCAGACAATAGATGACGCGGCGGGCGAGGCTTTTGACAAGTGTGCAAAAGTGATGGGTCTCCCCTACCCCGGCGGACCGCATATCGACCGGCTGGCAGCACAGGGCGACGCAAAGCGCTTTAAGTTCTCAAAGCCTCATATTCAAGGACTTGACTATAGTTTCAGCGGACTGAAAACTTCGTTTTTGTACACTCTGCGCGATGCGGTAAAGGAAAATCCGAACTTTGTGGAAGAAAACATGGCAGACCTGGCGGCATCGCTTCAAGCTACAATCATAGAAATCCTGTTAGACAAGCTGGACAAGGCGGTGAAGCAGACCGGCGTAAAAACAGTGGCGATAGGAGGCGGCGTATCAGCTAACTCCGGTGTACGTCAGGCAGTTGCAGACTATTGCGAGCGTCGCCATCTGACGGCATTTATACCCAAGCGAGCATTCACAACAGACAACGCCGCAATGGTGGCGATTGCCGGATATTATAAATATTTAGACAAAGACTTTTGTCCTTACGACGCAGCACCATTTGCTCGCATAAGTCTTTAAAAATCAGATGAATATTTCAATTATCGTTATCGGCGACGAAATCCTGCTTGGTCAGGTCACCGACACAAATTCAGGTGAAATCGCCCGCATCATCGGCTCTGCAAACTGGACTGTAAACCGAGCGACAACTGTAGGCGACAATGCCGCCGACATAACGTCGGCGATTGAAAGCTCACTTGCCACCTCAGACATCGTAATCACAACAGGCGGACTTGGTCCGACCAAAGATGACATCACTAAGTCTGTGTTACTCAGCATCTTCGGTGGTGAACTTGTGCAAAATGAAGAAGTGCTGCAAAATGTGAAGGAGATATGCGAAAAACGTCATATAGAGCTTAACGAACTGACTCGTACACAGGCCCTTGTGCCATCAACAGCAAAGATAATCCAAAACCGGGCGGGCACTGCGCCGATAATGTGGTTTGAAAGGGGTAATAGTGTTTTGGTGACATTGCCAGGTGTTCCGCATGAGACATCTCAAATGATGAAGGCGGAAGTATTCCCGAGGTTACTGTCAAAATATGGCGAAGATGTTACGGTGAGTCACCGTAACTTATTGGTATATGGCATTATAGAGTCAAAAATCGCAGAGATATTAGACAACTGGGAGGATAAACTGCCAGAAAGTCTGCACCTCGCATACCTTCCGGTACCGGGATACGTAAAACTCAGGCTTGACGGAGTACATAAAGATGGTAAATATATCAATGAACTACTTGACAGAAAGGCAGTTGAGCTTCATGAGCTGCTTGGTGATGCTATATTTGCCGATGAAGACTTACCGGTAGCCGAAATTGCACTGAAAGAACTGCGGAAACGAGGGCTAACACTTTCAACAGCAGAGAGTTGCACAGGAGGCAATATAGCTCACAATATCACACTTGTGGCAGGTTCGTCTGACGTATATATGGGCAGCGTTGTGTCATACTCAAATGACGTAAAAGTAAGGCTATTAGGAGTAGACCGAAGTATAATAGACAGTTTAGGCGCTGTAAGTGAGCCGGTTGCGATGCAGATGGCAAATGGAGTAGCCGGTGCCACCAAGACTGACTGCTCAATATCAACATCCGGCATAGCAGGACCGGGTGGTGGCAGCGCAGAAAAGCCGGTAGGCACAATGTGTATAGCCATCCATACTCCTGACAGAGAGATAGTTACCACAAAGTTTTTCCCGGGCAATCGTAGCCGAATAATAGACCGTGCTACAACGGTTGCATTGATTATGCTCATTAAGAGCATAACGGTTTAGATACTACAAAACGTGACTCTCCGAGCCACGTCTTATGGTATCGATAAACGCTCCACGATAAACGATAAACGCTCCACGCTTAACGTTCAAGACATAGGCGGAAGCCAATATCCTTGGACTTTTCGTCGGGTGCGCAGTTGCAGCGATTCGACACTCGGCAGTACCTCGCGAAGTCGTACCAGCTGCCACCACGGTACACGCGGAATGACCCGCTATCGGGTCCTGTCGGGTTTGTCTGTGATGCTGATGAGTAATAGCCATACCAGTCCTGACACAATTCATACACATTTCCGCTCATGTCATATATGCCAAGGCTGTTCGCATCCATCGTTCCCACTGGGTGTGTGCCGCGGTTGCCATCGTACCACGCCACATCCTCTATTGTGTTACTGCCTGAGTACTTCGTTCCTCCGCTCTTGCCTCCTCGCGCTGCATATTCCCACTGCGCCTCTGTCGGCAAGCTGAATTTCTTTCCTGTCAGCTGATTCAGTTTTCGTATAAACGTCTGGCAATCGTCCCACGAAACATTCTCAACCGGCAAATTATCACCTTTGAACCAGCTCGGGTTATTTCCCATTATCGCCTTCCACTGTGCCTGTGTCACCTCATATTTTCCAATATAGTATCCGCTCAGTGTCACGCTATGTATCTCAATCTCATCGTCATCAGCTTCGCTTCCCTGCTCCGCCGTTCCGCCCATTGTGAATGTTCCGCCCGGTACTTTCACCATCTCAAATTCCACACCGTTAGCCTCAATTTTCTCAATATTGGTTGAAATATTATTCAACTCATCCGTCACAGGCTCTTCATCTTGTTGTTCTTGTAGGCATAGGCGGAAGCCAATTCCTAACCGCCTCATTTCGGGAGTGCAGCTGCCGCGATACGACACCCGGCAGAACGTTGCGAAGACGTCGTCACTGCCACCACCACGATACACGCGGCTCGACCCACTATCGGGGCCTTTCGGATTTATTGCAGGTGAGTTTCTGTAGTAGTCCTTGTCATACTTGTCCATGCACCATTCCTTTACATTACCAGACATGTCATATATTCCCAAACTGTTCGGATTCTTCATTCCCACTCTGTGTATCTTCCTGGCTGAATTGTCACAGTACCACGCCACATCGCCTATATTGTCGCTGCCTGAGTACTTCGTCCCTCCGCTCTTGCCTCCGCGCGCTGCATATTCCCACTGCGCCTCTGTCGGCAAGCTGAATTTCTTTCCTGTCAGCTGATTCAGTTTTCGTATAAACTCCCGGCAGTCAATCCAAGAAACATCCTTCACTGGAAGATTTTCTCCTCGGTCAATGAACCGCGGAATATATTCCATTATCGCCTTCCACTGTTTTTGTGTCACCTCATACTTACCGATATAGTATCCGCTCAGCGTCACGCTATGTGTCGGTTTTTCATTGTCATCAGCTTCGCTTCCCTGCTCCGCCGTTCCGCCCATAGTGAATGTTCCGCCCGGCACATACACCATCTCAAAGGTCACACCATTAACCTCAAATCTTTCAATGCTCGGGTCTGATTGATGTCCCGTCTGTTGTGCAGACATTTCTGCCTGATGCACAGTATTTCCGGTCTGCTGAACCGAATTCTCCGCCTGCAGCGCAGTATTGGATATTTGTTCTGCTGGGGTTTGCTGTCCTTGGTTCACTGTTGGCACAGGCGAAACTGCATATACCGGCAATTCCACCACAAGCTCGTATGTCTTGCTGCTCTCAAGACCTTTTATGCCATAGTCCGCAAACTCCACCATAACAGGCAGATAATTCGGGAACTTAACTACGATTCTCCTTGAATCCATCGACATATAGACCCAGTATTCGCTCACCTTATACTCCACTTCGCCTATCACATTGCCCTCAAATGCAGCCCCTGACGCGACAAGCAACACCTTCACAAGCGCACATGGCTGACGATTATTCAAGTCATATCGCTTATGCATCGAAGCCGAAACATCAAATGGCCTTGCTTCAAAACTCCTGATTATCATATCCTGTCCGGTTGCACTAAACGACACCACCGACAGCAATACTACCATCATCACACTCTTAAACACCATTCCTAAACTCGTGTTTCTCAAATTCTTGTAAGATAAAGATTTCAGTTCCATAATCATTTAGTTTTTTTGTTGTTTATACCTGTTAATTTAATTTTTTAGTTGTTTTTAGTTATTTTTTCCTTTGTTTTAGTTGTTCGTAATTCTTCTGCAAAGATACAACATCCCTACCCCCTTTGTCAATATCTTTAATAGTATTTAACACAAAATACTCATTATTTTACACTCATTCACACTTTCACCCCCTATCTATTATCTTTTCACTATTCTCTACCCTTGAAGGTGTTGCAAAACCTCAAAAGTTAAAAACTCAATTTTGTAACTCACTGATTATCAGTAGACTTCATTTTACTATTTTTGCCTAAAACATAGTTTTGCAACACCCCCGGAAAAACGTGACAAAATTCAGGTCTTCAGGTTTTTTACATGAAATTTTGTCACGTCATATAATTCTAGTATCTTTTGCAGCACATACCATGCGGATTTCTGCGAAATGTCAATGTCCCTCGCCAACTGATATGGGGAGTACATAATAACCAAGGTCATTTAATTCAACCGCTAATTTACTATAAATCATCCGAATATGCAAATAATTTCAATGAATTTATTCAAGCGTCACGAAAAATAATCGCCTAATCTGTGCCAACTGGTATATTATCACCAAAAATTTTGTAAGATAAAATCAAAATGAGTAACTTTGCAGTTGAAATAGGAAACAAAGCGTAAATGATTGAAAGGATAGTAATTATTGATAATGTTGACCCTGTGACATTTTATGGGGTCAATAATTGTAATATGCTGTTACTCCGAAATTTATACCCAAAGCTGAGAATGGCGGCGCGTGGTTCTATCATCAAAGTGATAGGCGAGGAGGAGGAGACGGCAGAATTTGAGTCAAAAGTAAAAGAGCTTGAACAATACTGTGTGAAATACAATAATCTCACGGAGGAGGTAATCCTTGACGTGGTGAAGGGGAATGGAGCAAAGGAAATGAAAAAGGATGACGTAATCATCTATGGCATAAATGGCAAGCCCATTTCCGGCCGCACGCAAAATCAGCAGCTTCTGGTGGAGACATTCCAGAAAAATGACCTTACGTTCGCGCTTGGTCCTGCCGGCACCGGCAAGACGTATATAGCTATAGCACTGGCAGTGTGTGCGTTGAAAAATCGCGAGGTGCGCAAAATAATTCTTTCGCGTCCGGCAGTGGAGGCGGGTGAAAAGCTCGGTTTTCTCCCCGGTGACATGAAAGACAAGATAGACCCTTATCTCCAGCCACTCTATGATGCGCTTGAGGATATGATACCGGCAATGAAACTGAAGGAATATATGGAGACAAAGGTGATACAGATAGCACCGCTTGCCTTTATGCGCGGGCGAACGCTGAATGATGCAGTAATCGTACTTGACGAGGCTCAAAATACTACTATTCACCAGATTAAGATGTTTCTTACCCGCATGGGCATGAACGCCAAAATGATTATCACGGGTGATGTGACGCAGATAGACCTGCCTCGCTCTACTACTTCGGGACTAATGCATGCTCTGCGCGTGCTCCGCGACGTGAAGGGCATAGGAAAGGTAGAGTTTGGCAAGAAAGACATTGTGCGCCATCCTTTAGTGCAGCGGATAGTGGAGGCGTATGAGAAATTTGATAAGGATGCCAATGAGGAAGCGGATATGCAGACAGAACTTTCATAACTAACAATATAAAGTATTATCAAAAATAATTAAACAATTATGGCAAAGACAGTTACCTCAACAGATTTTAATTTCAAGGGACAGACAGCCGTGTATCACGGCAAGGTACGTGACGTCTATACAATAAACGACGACTTGATGGTGATGATTGCAACAGACCGCATCTCGGCGTTTGACGTTATCCTGCCAAAGGGAATACCCTTTAAAGGTCAGGTTCTCAATCAGATAGCCGGGTATTTTCTTGACGCAACGTCAGACATAGTCCCTAACTGGAAAATCTCATCGCCAGACCCGATGGTGACTGTCGGCTATAAGTGTGAAGGCTTCCGCGTAGAGATGATAATCCGCGGTTATCTCACAGGCAGTGCATGGCGAGAGTATAAAGCTGGTGCGCGAGAGCTATGCGGAGTGCGTCTCCCCGAAGGAATGCGAGAGAATGAGCGTTTTCCTGAGCCGATTATCACACCGACAACAAAGGCAGATGCCGGACATGACGAGAATATCTCCAAGGAGGAAATCATTGCTCAGGGTATAGTATCCCGCGAGGACTATGAGGTAATGGAGCAATACACGCGAGCACTTTTTGAGCGCGGAACGCAAATGGCTGCAGAAAAAGGACTTATACTTGTAGATACAAAATATGAATTTGGCAAGCGAGACGGAAAAGTAATCTTGATAGATGAAATCCATACACCGGACTCATCTCGCTATTTTTATGCAGACGGATATGAGGAGCGCTTTGAGAAAGGCGAGCCACAGCGTCAGCTAAGCAAGGAATTTGTACGCCAATGGCTTATAGACCACGGTTTTATGGGGCGCAAGGGTGAAACTGTCCCTGAGATGAGCGACGAGTTTTGCGATTCAGTGTCAGAGCGCTATATAGAGCTTTATGAGCATGTGACGGGCACAAGATTTGTAAAGGCAGAGTGCGACGATGCCGTAGAGCGCATCTGCAAAAATATTGAAAAAGCGTTATGAATAATACCTCACGACATTGAACGACTGCGAGAACATAAATCCATACGACGGTGACACCCGCCCAAAGACGGAGCAGGTGCGCGACATGTTTGACTCAATCGCGCCGGCATACGATTTCATGAACCGAGCCATGACTTTCGGCATTGACAAGCTGTGGAGGCGCAGGGCGGTGAAGATGATAGCCAATTATGCGCCGAAGCATATACTTGACATTGCGACCGGCACAGCAGACCTTGCCATACGTCTTGCTCAAAGCCTTAAGCCAAGCAGTGTCGTTGGCGTGGACCTCTCGCAGCAAATGCTTGAGATAGGCAGAAAGAAAGTGGCGGAAGCCGGGCTGAGCGATGTCGTTACGCTATCTCAGGCAGACTGTATGGCATTGCCGTTTGATGATGGCGTATTTGACTGCATTACAGTGGCTTATGGCGTGCGAAACTTTGAACACTTGCTGCAAGGCTATGAGGAAATGCATCGTGTGATGAAGCCGGGAGGCGTGCTGTGCGTGATAGAGCTATCAACGCCAACGTCGCCGTTTGTAAAGCCGTTTTATAAGGCATACACGAAGTGGATTATACCGGCCGCCGGCAGGGTCGTGTCTAAAGACGTGCGAGCGTATTCTTATCTGCCCGAGAGCATCGCGGCAGTGCCACAGGGCGAAAAAATGCTGGAGCTGATGCGTCTGGCAGGTTTCAGTGATTGCCGCCATGAATCGCAGACATTCGGCACGTGCACTATCTATATCGCTATAAAATAATAACTTATCCCCATATATATGAAAGAATTTTTTACAGTACTCCGCAGGTTTGTACCTCCATATAAAAAATATCTCTTCCTGAGCATAATCTTCAATATTCTCGCCGCAATCCTCACTCTTTTCTCCTTTGCGGTGATAATCCCGATACTGGAAATGCTTTTCAAGGTTAAGGAGGGTACATACGTGTATATGTCGCTTGCAGACGGCTCGCTTAAAGACGTGGCTTTCAATAACTTCTACTACTATACACAGGAGGCAATCGATATGTGGGGACAGAGCACTACGCTCGCGCTGCTCGCCGCGCTGCTCATAGCAATGACGGCACTGAAAACGGGTACGCAATACCTTGGGGCGTATTTTGTTATCCCAATGCGGTCCGGTATAGTGCGTGATATACGTAACTATGTGTATAACAAGATAGTAACCCTCCCGATAGGCTTTTTTACATCTGAACGAAAAGGCGACGTGATGGCGCGAATGAGCGGTGACGTGGCGGAAATAGAAAATTCTATCATGGCATCGCTGGACATGATGTTTAAAAATCCAATCATGATAGTAGTCTGTCTCACCACGATGATTATCATCTCGTGGCAGCTTACTCTATTTGTGCTAATCCTCCTGCCCATAGCCGGGACAATCATGGGGCGTGTTGGCAAGAAGCTGAAGCGCAAATCGCTGAAGGGACAAAATCAGTGGGGTGTGTTGATGTCTATCATCGAGGAGTGCCTTGGCGGTCTCAGGATAATCAAGGCTTTCAATGCCGAGGAAAAGGTGAAACGTCGCTTCCATGAGGAAAATGAAGAGTTTTACAATATCTCGAACTCCATAAACCGTCGCCAGCAGCTTGCACACCCAATGAGCGAATTTTTAGGCACGGTTGCCATTTCGATAGTGCTATGGTTTGGCGGCTCCCTTATCCTGGGCGGCTATTCCGCAATGAACGCGGCATCTTTTATTTACTACATGGTGATATTCTATAGCATCATAAATCCGGCAAAAGACCTGTCAAAGGCGGTTTACGCTATTCAGAAGGGTCTTGCGTCAATGGAGCGAATAGATAAAATCCTCAATGCCGACAATCCGATAAAAGACCCGGAAAAGCCGAAGGAAATCACTCATCTACATGGCGATATAGAGTATCACGACATATCGTTCAGTTATGGTGAGCATGAGGTGCTTCACGATATAGACCTTACAATTCCAGCCGGGGCGACAGTGGCACTTGTAGGTCAGTCGGGCTCCGGCAAATCAACACTTGCAGACCTTATCCCGCGCTTTTACGATGTGGACAAGGGGTGCATCACTATAGACGGCGTAGATATCCGCGACCTGAGAGTGCATGACCTTCGCAGTTTTATGGGAAATGTAAACCAGGAGGCTATTCTCTTTAACGATACTTTCTACAACAACATCACTTTCGGCGTAAAGGAGGCAACAATGGAGCAGGTGGTTGAGGCTGCTAAGATTGCTAATGCTCATGAGTTTATCATGGAATCCGAAAATGGGTATGACACCAACATAGGCGACCGTGGCTGTAAGCTATCCGGTGGACAACGTCAGCGCATCTCTATAGCCCGTGCAATCCTGAAAAATCCGCCAATCCTCATCCTTGACGAAGCAACGTCGGCACTTGATTCTGAGAGTGAAAAGCTTGTGCAAGAGGCACTTGACAGGCTGATGAAGAACCGCACAACCCTCGTCATAGCTCACCGCCTATCGACCATCAAAAATGCGTCGCTAATCTGTGTTCTTCATGAAGGTCGCATCGTGGAGCGCGGTACGCATGAGGAGCTTCTCGCCCTCAATGGCTATTACCGTCGACTCGTGGATATGCAGAAATTTTAAGTTTTTTGTCAGAAAAATTCTGGTTTCGGCAGTTTTCGTGAAAATTTGGCACGAAATATGTTATTTAACATAGTTGTAAAGCATGATTTCAAGAAAAATGCGTATCTTTGCGGCATAAAAAAGATAGAAATCATGAGCAGGCATGCGAGCCGGCACATAGAAAGGCGAAAGCGGAAGCGCCGCCTGAGCCAATGTCTAACCAAAATTTTAACCTATGAAAAGAATGCTTATTAAGGCTGTAGAATGGTATTTTACCACTTGCGCCGAGGTTTACAACCAGTAATCCGCATGGATGGCACGATGTTACGGCAAAATATAATTGCAAACAGGTGCATCTATCGTTTACTGCTGTAAACGCCGGGCTGTCCAAGGGAGATTCCCTTGGCATCCCTTTAAAACTGAAACATTTATCAATTTTTTATCATCGTGGACGGGTGCGTCTGCGATTTTTTTGTGAGGGATTGATTGTTAATTATGGTTAAATAAGGAGTGGTGTGCAATTTTTTAATGGAAAAAACTTTATCAAGTCATAAATTATTAGTACTTTCGCTTACCCTAAAGTGGGTACCGATAAAACGCAATAAAATAACCAAAACAATAACCTAACATTCTATTCATGAGTTATCTAAAGTTTGACAAAAACCTGATGATAAATCTCGAGCAGTCACTCCCGAAAGAGATGCTACGCACCAATCAGGCGGGAGCTTATCACTGCACAACAGTAGTAGGCTGCAATACCCGAAAGCAGCACGGACTGTTTGTGATGCCACTGCCCCAGATGGACACTTATCGCCCTCACGTATTGCTGTCATCGCTTGATGAAACGGTAATCCAGCACGGAGCACCGTTTAACCTTGGTCTTCACCGCTATCACGGCGGAGTTTATAGCCCAAACGGTCACAAGTATATCCGCGAGTTTGACTGCGAAAACGTGCCACGCACTACCTACCGCGTAGGCGGAGTGATACTGACAAAGGAAAAGATTTTCATCACAAACGAAAACCGTCTGCTAATCCGCTACACACTCGTTGAGGCACATTCTCCTACAACGCTGGAGTTTCGTCCGTTTCTTGCCTTCAGAGACTCAAACGAGCTGTGCATAGCGAATGACCAGCTAAACCGCGACTGCACCCCGGTGTCAAACGGCATCGCAACGTGCATGTATCCAGGGTATCCAACACTATACATGCAATTCAGCCGCAAGCCGGAGTGGGTAAACGACGGACACTGGTATAAAGACATCGAATACGTCAAAGACCTGGAACGCGGAGTGCCTTATACAGAGGACCTCTGGGTGCCGGGATATTTCAAAATACCTATCAAGAAAGGTGAAAGCATCATATTCTCCGCCGGAGTGGAAGAAATCTCACCACGGAGCCTCTCTCACCTTTACGAGAAAGAAATTGCGACGCGAACAAACCGCACGTCATTCTACAACTGCCTTAAAAACTCGGCTAAGCAGTTTTACCTGTTCTCAGGCGATGAGGCGTATATGCTGTCGGGCTATCCATGGGGTGTAATCCTGGCGCGCAACACGTTTATGTCGCTGCCGGGAAATACACTGTCGGTGCACCACACTGCTGATTTTGAGAAAATTATGGGCACAGCGTCGCGAGCTCTGGAGAGGTTTATGGAAAACGGATATAAATCCACTCATATACTTGGCATAGAGCTGCCTGACATCCCTCTGTGGGCATTAAGGGCTGTGCAGCAATACGCAAAGACAGAAGGCGCAGAAGCTGCGCGCAAGCTGTATGCTCCATTTATTGAGAAAGTCCTTGACTATATTTTAGGCAACAACCATCCTAACCTACATGTAGACGAGGAGAGCGGTATGGTATCGACAATCGGCACAGACTATGCAGTATCGTGGATGAACTCACAGATAAACGGCAAGCCGGTAATACCGCGAACAGGCTACCTTGTAGAATTTAACGGTCTGTGGTATAACGCATTGCGTTTTGCGGCAGAACTGCTGAAAGACGAGCCTGAATATTCAGAGAAGGCAGAGATGTGGGCTGAAACTGCAGAAAAGATGAAGCAACCGTTTGTGGATATGTTCCTCAACGACTATGGATACCTCTACGATTATGTAGACCCGGTCACCGGCTTCGCGTCACCAGAGGTTCGCCCGAATATGGTGATAGCAATCGGACTTGACTACTGCCCACTGGACCGCCGTCAGCGCAAAGGCGTACTCGACGTAGCGACCCGCGAGCTACTCACACCAAAGGGACTGCGCACACTGTCGCCAAAGAGCTATGGTTATCACCCATTCTATCTCGGTTCGCCTGAAGAGCGAGAAATCTCATTGCATCAGGGTCCTGCCCGTCCATGGCTGATGGGCTTTTATGCAGACGCATACCTGAAAGTGTTTGGTTTCAGCGGAGTGAGCTATATAGACCGTATGCTCATCGGATTTGAAGACGAGATGACACAGGGCTGCATAGGCTCACTGTCGCAGCTTTACGACGGTAACCCACCATTCACAGGACGCGGTGCAATCAGCCATGCGACAAACGTGGCAGAGGTGCTGCGCACAATCCGTACACTCAAGAAATTTAATGTAGAACCTACCACTCAAAAATAATCATTATGAAAGCTTTAATGTTTGGGTGGGAATTTCCACCTCATATCCTCGGCGGACTCGGAACAGCGAGCTATGGACTGACAAAGGGAATGTGGGAATGTGGCGACATGGACATCACATTCGTCATTCCAAAGCCTTTCGGAGATGAAGACAAGTCTTTCGCCAAAATTATCGGAGCATCACAGGTGCCGGTAGCTTGGCGAGACGTAAGTCGAGACTATGTAGAGAGCCGCATAGGCAAACTCATGGACCCGGACCTGTATTTCCACCTCCGCAACAATATCTACGCCGACTTTAACTATATGCGCACCAATGACCTTGGTTGCATAGAGTTTTCAGGCAGATACCCTGAAAATCTGCTCGAAGAGATAAACAATTACTCAATCATGGCAGGTGTAATAGCCCGCACCGAGCAGTTTGACATCATTCACTCACACGACTGGCTTACATACCCGGCAGGAATACACGCAAAGCAAGTGACGGGCAAGCCCCTCGTAATCCACGTTCACGCAACAGACTACGACCGCAGCCGCGGCAACGTAAACCCAACAGTATTCGCCATTGAGCGCGACGGAATGATTAACGCTGACCATATCATCACCGTGTCTAACCTCACGCGCCAGACCGTAATCGAGAAATATGGCATCGACCCATCGAAAGTGACCACCGTACACAATGCAGTGGTGCCTCTGAGCGATGAGCTGTTAAACGTGGAAGTTACCAAGCCGAAAGAGAAAATCGTGACATTCCTCGGGCGTATCACAATGCAGAAAGGACCTGAATATTTCGTTGAAGCAGCGGCAAAAGTACTTAAGCTTTGCCACAACGTGCGCTTCGTGATGGCAGGCTCAGGCGATATGATGGACAAGATGATACTGCTCGCCGCTGAGCGAGGCATCGCAGACCGCTTCCACTTCCCGGGCTTCCAAAAGGGCAAGCAAGTGTATGAGATGCTCAAGGCGTCAGACGTGTATATCATGCCTTCCGTATCAGAGCCATTCGGCATTTCGCCGCTCGAAGCAATGCAAATGGGCGTGCCTTCAATAATCTCCAAGCAGTCTGGCTGCGCCGAAATCCTGTCAAACGTCATAAAGACAGACTATTGGGACATCGACGCCATGGCAGACGCTATTTACTCTATCATTACCTATCCAGCTATGTATCAGCACTTGCGCGAAGAAGGTCTCGCCGAAGTAGCTCAAATCACATGGGATAAGGCGGGAGCTAAAGTAATAAAGATTTACAAGCAAGTCCTTGGCATTAACTAATTTATCAAAAAACAAAAAATCAACCAGCCGAGGCGCAAGCCAAAGCACAAAATAATACAGCAAAATGAAAGCCATCTGTTTCTATTTTCAGATTCACCAACCATTTCGCCTGAAAAGATACCGTTTCTTCGACATCGGTAACGACCATTATTATTACGACGATTTCGCTAACGACGACATTATCACCAATATCGCCGAGCGCAGTTATATTCCGGCAGCAGAGACACTCCTGCGCATGATTGAGGAGACAAAAGGGAAATTCCGCTGCGCTATCTCCATCACAGGAGTTGCTCTTGAGCAGTGTGAGCAGTATGTACCTCAATTTGTAGACCTGCTCAAGAAGCTCGCAGACACAGGAAGCGTGGAGTTTCTGTCTGAGACCTACGCTCATTCACTTTCTTCACTGACCGACCCTGAGGAATTTGAAGCGCAGGTGAAGGCTCACGACGAAAAATTATTCCAGCTCTTTGGCGTAAAGCCAAAAGTGCTTCGCAACACCGAGCTTATATACTTCGACGACCTTGCTCCGCAAATCCTCGCAATGGGATATAAGGGAGTAATCACCGAGGGTGCAAAACACGTTCTTGGCTGGAAATCGCCGAACTATGTGTATTCAGCCGTTTCTGCTCCTAAGCTGAAAATCCTCCTCAAAAACGACAAGCTCAGTGATGACATCACTTTCCGATTCTCAGACCACGAATGGAGCGAATATCCACTGACCGCCGACCGCTATATGGACTGGATTGCAGCCACACCAAAGGAGGAGCAGGTAATAAACCTATTCATGAACCTTGAGACATTCGGACAGATGCAAGGGCGTGAAACCGGCATATTCCAGTTCCTTGAGGCGCTTCCACGCTTTGCAGCAGAGCGCGGCATCTCATTTGTGACACCGTCTGACGTAGTAGCAAAAATCAAGGCAACGGCGCCTCTTGGCGTGCCATATCCAATGTCTTGGGCAGACGAAGCTCGCGACACTTCAGCATGGCTCGGAAATAAGCTTCAGAAGGAGGCATTCGACAAGCTATATTCTGTAGCTGAGCGCGTGCGCCTGTGCAGCGACCGCCGACTCAAGCAAGACTGGCTCTATCTTCAGGCTTCAGACCACTTCTTCTATATGTGCACAAAGCATCGCAATGACGGGCAGGTGCACTCGCTTTTCAGCCCTTATGAGACTCCATATCAGGCGTTCACAAACTATATGAACGTGCTGTCAGACTTCATCGTAAGAGTGGAAGAGCAATATCCTCTCTCTATTGAAAATGAAGAGCTAAACTCACTCCTCACAACAATCAGAAACCAGGCTCGCGAGATTGAGACCCTAAATAAGGAAGTTGCCTCTATGCGCAACAACATCCAACAGCTTGGCGCAGATGACAAGGAAGTGGAAGAAAAGGCAGAAGAAACACCTGCTGAAAAACCTGCGCCTAAAAAGCGTCAGTGTAAGAAAAAATAGTGCTTATTTCACATAAGTAAAAACAAGGGGCAAAACCGGAATGATTTTGCCCCTCTTTTTTATTTCAAAATTGCAGAACTTGCACCGGATTGCACTCCAACTTCATT
>JBJECS010000106.1:0-17672 GCA_051871335.1 Muribaculaceae bacterium
CGGAGTCTGGTTTTAAGGGACTTCGGACAGATATTCTGTGTCCTTTTGAGTTTTACCGGACAGCAATAATTTTTAATGAGTGGCAGTATAGTTTTTATAATGTTCAATGCCCCTCTTTTATGTTCTATATCAAGAATATAATGTTTCTTTGCACCCGGGTACGGACAGCCAATTTGTGCATCTTTCATCATTTTCGTAATCTCAGGAAATATTTTTATGTAACAAGTATTGTCACATACAAGAATAGCCGGTTTATCATCAATATAAATCAGCCAATCTCCAAACATCTTTTTAGTTCTAATTATCCCTGCTTCTGAAATTTGAGAGCAAACAAATTCGATATAATCAAGTGTCGACGCCATTAAGATTGTTTTTATTTGCAAAGATAAATTTTATATTTCATTTATGCAATATAAAACAATAGGATTTATATTTATTTTTATTAAATAGAAAATCAAAATTGTGTTAATCAAACAACTAATATACAATGAGATTATTGATGCAAATCATAAAATTATGCATAATATATACTCAATAAATATCTCAATTTTATCAATATTTATATTCCAATTTATATCAAATTTCAAAAATGGGAAACTTTATACAATTCTCAAAAACATATTTCCTTGATTATAAGATACTTGTAAATTAAAAAAGGCAAACTATATAAAATGTAAATAAATTCTTGTTGAAAGATTTGGATATAACAAATAATATGTGTTACTTTGCAAAGTCAAAAATTTCTAATCTTTTCCAACAACAATTTTGACAATATTAATCCTAATTATAAACCTAATTAAATCCGTGGAACAAAAAGTTTACACATACGACGAGGCGTATAATGCTTCTCTTGAATATTTCGGTGGCGATGAACTTGCCGCCCGTGTGTGGGTGAGTAAATATGCGCTGAAGGACTCAGAAGGCGATATTTTTGAAAAAACGCCTGATGATATGCATCGGCGCATTGCTTCAGAAGTAGCTCGCATTGAAAGAAATTACCCGAACCCGATGAGTGAGGATGAAATTTTCTCATACCTCAAAGATTTTAAATATATTGTACCACAGGGCAGCCCTATGTCTGGAATAGGAAATCATTACCAAGTCGGTTCCCTATCAAACTGTTTCGTTATTGGACTTGACGGAGACCCAGACTCATATGGTGGCGTTATCAGAATTGATGAAGAGCAAGTCCAACTCATGAAACGTCGCGGTGGCGTAGGTCATGATTTGTCTCATATCCGTCCAGCAGGGACACCTGTTAAGAACTCAGCCCTGACATCCACCGGTCTCGTTCCATTTATGGAGCGTTACTCAAATTCAACTCGCGAAGTAGCGCAAGGCGGGCGTCGTGGTGCGCTTATGCTTACAGTTAGCATTAATCACCCAGACTCAGAGGCATTCATTGATGCTAAAATGGAGCAAGGTAAAATTACCGGTGCAAACGTATCCGTTAGAATTTCAGATGCTTTCATGAAAGCAGCACTCGATGGCGAAAAATTTGTTCAGACATTCCCTGTAGATTCTCCTGAACCTCTTATTAAACATGAGATAGATGCTTCTCAGCTATGGGCAAAAATTATTCATAACGCATGGAAATCTGCTGAACCGGGAGTGCTTTTCTGGGACACCATAACTCGTGAATCTGTCCCTGATTGCTATGCAGACCTCGGTTTCAAGACAATCTCTACAAATCCATGTGGAGAAATACCATTGTGTCCTTATGATAGCTGTAGGTTGTTAGCAATTAACCTATACTCTTATGTTGTAAATCCTTTTACAAAAGAAGCTTATTTTGACTTTGAGTTATTCAAGACTCATGTTGCCAAAGCACAGCGCATAATGGATGACATTATCGACCTTGAGATGGAAAAGATTGACACCATTATCGCTAAAATCAACTCTGACCCTGAGCCTGAAGAAGTTAAGACGACAGAGCGTCATCTTTGGGAGAAAATTCGCAGTAAGACATTGAAAGGACGTAGAACAGGCGTGGGCACTACAGCGGAGGGAGATATGCTTGCTGCTTTAGGGTATAAATATGGGACTCCGGAAGCTACCTCATTCTCTGTAAGCGTACACCGCACACTTGCCGTAGCTGCATATGGTTCTTCTGTAAAAATGGCTGAAGAACGTGGAGCGTTTGAGGTATTTGATGCTGAACGCGAGAAGAACAATCCATTTATCAATCGTCTTAAGGAACAAGACCCCGAAATGTATGAATACATGGTGAAGTTTGGACGTAGAAATATAGCCTGCCTCACTATTGCTCCTACCGGGACAACAAGCCTTATGACAAGAACCACATCTGGTATTGAACCAGTATTTTTGCCGGTCTATAAGCGTCGTCGCAAAGTAAATCCAAGCGATGAAAAAGTCAGAGTTGACTATACTGACGACAGCGGTGATGCTTTTGAAGAATATATCGTTTATCACCCAAAATTCCTTGATTGGATGAGAATTAGCGGCATTGAGGTGAAAGATAGTTATTCAGATGCAGAAATAGAGGAACTTATTGCAAAATCGCCGTACGCCGGTGCTACTTCTAACGATATTGACTGGCTTGAAAAAGTGAGAATGCAAGGTCAAATTCAAAAGTGGGTAGACCACTCTATTTCAGTTACAATCAACCTTCCGTCTGACGTTAGCGAAGAACTTGTTGCCGAACTTTATGCTGAAGCTTGGCGTACAGGTTGTAAAGGTTGCACCGTATATCGCGATGGATGCCGTTCCGGTGTACTTGTGAGCATTTCAAAAAAGGAAGAACCTGCAGAAATACATCCACACGTCATTAAGCGCCCTATTGAGTTGGAAGCAGACGTCGTTCGCTTCCAGAATAATAAAGAGAAGTGGATTGCTTTTGTCGGACTCATGAATGGCGAACCATACGAAATCTTCACAGGTCTTGCGGATGATGATGACGGTATTTTCTGTCCAAAATCCGTCACTCACGGTAAGATTATCAAGGCAATAGGAGAAGACGGCGTCAAACGTTACGATTTCCAGTTTGTTAACAAGCGCGGATACAAAACTACCATTGAAGGACTTAGTGACAAGTTTAACCCTGAATATTGGAACTATGCAAAGCTTATCTCTGGCGTTTTACGTTATGGCATGCCAATCGACCAAGTGCTTAAACTTGTTTCAGGTCTCGAGCTTGACAGTCAGTCTATAAACACCTGGAAAATGGGAGTTGAACGCGCTCTTAAGAAATATTTGCCAAACGGCACAAAAGCTACAGGTCAAACATGTCCTAACTGCGGTCAAGAGACCCTCATTTATCAAGAAGGTTGCTTGATTTGCACTGCATGCGGAACCTCCAAATGTGGCTAAAAAGATATTAAAACGGGGAAATAAGGGCTAAATTGCATTTTTTATTTGCAATTTAGCCCTTATTTTAAAAAAAGTTTGTACCTTTATAGCAAATTTTAAACTTAGTAAATAACTAATACCTAATAGATATATTTTACTTACATGAAACTTTCATTTAACGTCAATTATCACACCAATTGGGGTGAATCAATCTACATTACCGGTACTATACCGGCATTGGGTGAAGGTGACCTTTCAAAGGCAGTAAAACTCACGCTTATAGGTGAGCAACTTTGGACTATCGAGCTTGAGATACCCGACAGTATTGCCGAGTTTGAATATTCATATATCGTAAAAAATGACAATGGATATATCAAAAATGAATGGGGGCATGCTCATAAGTTCACACGCGGGCGCTCTGCCAAAGTGTACAATATCTACGATAAATGGCAAGACCAGCCTGCAGACAAGCCATTATATTCTTCTGCGGTAGTTGATTGCCTCAATTATCGTGGAGAAAGAGATAAAAAAATTGGATTAAGAAACGGATATCTTAACATAAATGTTGAGGCTCCAATGGTTAGCCGAGAAAACGTGCTTGCTATTTGCGGTGGTTGTGAAGTTCTCGGAGATTGGGACGCATCAAGAGCAGTCGTAATGTCTGATGCAGATTTCCCTTGTTGGAGCGTAAACATTGAAGCAAAAAAATTCCCAAAAGGTGTTCAATATAAATTCATTATTCTCCATAAGGAAACTGGTGATGTTGTTGCATGGGAAGGTGGTGACAATCGCACTTTAGATGTGGCAGGAGAAAAACAAGCTGCCACAATAGTTGCCGGACTAAGATTTAACAATCCTCTTACGCCTCTACGTTGTGCCGGAGTAGCTATACCGGTTTTCTCCCTCCGTTCAAACGAGGACTTCGGAGTCGGCGATTTTTACGACTTGAAGAAAGTTGTAGATTGGGCAGAATTGACAGGACAAAATTTTATTCAAATTCTTCCTATCAATGACACTACAATGACCCATACATGGACAGACTCCTATCCATATAATGCAAACTCTACATTTGCTCTCCATCCAATGTTCTTACGTCTTGAGGAAATTGGCATTCTAAACGATGAGGGCAAAATGGATTATTATAATGAAAAACGTGCTTTTTTAAATTCTCTCGCAACAGTTGATTATGAAGAAGTAAATAGATACAAAAACGAATATGTTCACGAAATTTTTGCTCAAGACGGTGCAGCTACAGTCGCTTCAAAAGACTTCCAAGAATTCGTGGCTAAAAATTCGGATTGGTTGACTCCATACGCTGCTTTCTGCGTTCTCCGCGACCTCAATGGGACTCCTGATTTTAGTCAGTGGGGGGCATACGCTGAGTACGAAGAAAGCAAAGTTAATGGATTCATATCTGCGCACGAAGCAGAAGTAAACTTCGTGTATTTCCAGCAATATCACCTCGATAAGCAGATGAAGGCTGTCCGCGACTATGCGCACCAGCATGGCGTTGCTATTAAAGGTGATATTCCTATCGGTATTTCTCGCACAAGTGTAGACGCTTGGATTTCCCCTCGCCTCTTCAACCTTGATTGTCAAGCAGGAGCACCACCGGATGATTTCTCGGTACTTGGACAAAACTGGGGCTTCCCTACATACAACTGGGAAGAAATGAATAAAGATGGTTTTGCATGGTGGAAGGCTCGTTTCAAAAAAATGAGTGAATACTTTGACGCCTACCGTATTGACCACGTTCTCGGATTCTTCCGTATTTGGCAAATACCGATGAAAGCAGTTCATGGTTTGCTCGGTGTTTTCAACCCGGCTATGCCATTTACTCCCGACGAATTACGTCATTCTTACGACTTCTGGATTGACGTTAACCTACACACTACTCCATACATCATGGACTGGTTCCTTGGAGACTATTTTGGTGAATATACCGACGAAGTCAAAGAACTATATCTTGAACCTCTTGGATACGGCCGCTATAAACTTAAGGAAGAATATGACACGCAAAGAAAAGTTGCAGACTTCTTTGCAGGAAAGGAGAAAAATGGCAAGAACGCGCGTATTTGCGATGCGCTCATTGGACTTATCGACAATGTATTGTTTATCGAAGACCCATATGAAAAAGGCAAATACCATCCACGTATTTCAGCTCAGTTTACCTACATCTACCGTAGTCTGAACGATTACGAAAAATGGTGTTTCGACCGCTTGTATAATGATTTCTTCTATCGTCGTCATAATGATTTCTGGTACGGTAAAGCGATGTGGAAACTTCCTCCGCTCATCGAGGCTACAGATATGCTTACTTGCGCTGAAGACCTCGGTATGATTCCAGACTGTGTAGCCGCAGTAATGAGCCAGCTTGAAATCCTGTCTCTTGAAATTCAACGCATGCCAAAAGACCCTAAAGCAGAATTTGGAAACACTTGGCACTATCCATACTATTCCGTATGTACTACTTCCACTCACGATATGGGTGGCATTCGCCTGTGGTGGGAAGAAAATCGAGAAAAGTCACAACACTTCTTCAACAACACACTTGGTTGTGCTGGAGAAGCTCCATATTTCGCTGAACCTTGGTTATGTGAAAAAATTGTTGAACAGCATCTAAAGTCCCCATCTATGCTCTGCATTCTGCCGCTTCAAGACTGGCTTGCAATAAATGCGGAACTGCGCAGAAACAACCCTGCAGATGAACAGATTAATGTCCCTGCTAATTCTCGCCACTACTGGAGATATCGTATGCACATTTCTCTCCAGACTCTTCTTGAAGCGACAATGTTCAATACACAAGTAAAGAATATGATTAAAGATAGCGGAAGATAATGCTTAAGTCTCAAGACTGGACACGACTCAAAACTATCGACGGCAGTGAGTCTATTACAATTATCGATTCCATTGAACCGTTGAAAAAGATACCTCTACCACGTATCACAGAGACTATACTCTCAGTGGTGTGTATAGAGGGGAGCGTTTCCATCTCGATAGACGAAAAGACATTATCAATGACGCCATCTTCAATAATGGTATTAGCCCCAGGTCATTTGCTCAGCTCATATGAGCCGAGCAATGACTTTAAGGGCTTTGCTATTAATACAACACTAAACTTTATAGAACAGATGCTCCCTATTATGTCTCGAATCATCGTTTGTCATAAAGCGTTTGAGAGTAATCCTGTTCTCCATTTGCCTGATGATGACTTGCAAACGATAGTTATGTACCGGCAAATTCTTCATAAAAAATTAACTTCGCCTGAAAATCCATACAAGAAATGGATAGTTAATTCTATCTGCCAAGCTATTACCATTGAAATATTTACCTTTTATTTCCGCGAACTTGAGCAAGCACATGGAAAACCCAATATCAAGCACAATCGTGGAGAAGAACTTTTCTATAAATTCATCACTCTTGTTGAAGAGAATTACAAACACATACGTTCCCTTTCTGAATATGCGTCAAAACTTTGCGTCACTACAAAATATCTTTCAGCATTAGTAAAAGACGTTAGTGGGCGCACAGCCGGCTCTTGGATAGATTCATATGTCATTTTGGAAGCTAAAAAGCTACTTTCATCTACCGATATGACCATTCAGCAAGTCAGTGAAGCTCTAAATTTCCCGAACCAGTCTTTTTTTGGCAAATATTTCAAGCATAATGCCGGAATTTCTCCATCTCTTTATAGAAAAATGGGAATAGACAATAAGTAGGTTGCAGATTTCCGAGAAAAAAGTATTAACTTTGCACTGCAAATAGCCGGGATTGTTTTTCCCGGTTAGCTCAATTTGATGAATTATGAAAATACTCGTCACAGGTGTAGCCGGATTTATTGGTAGTTTTGTCGGGCGGAGTCTTGCAGAACGTGGTTGCTATGTCGTTGGCATTGACAATATAAATGATTATTACGACATAAATCTTAAATTACATCGCTTACATAATGCCGGTTTTGATATAGATGAATGTCAAAAATGGGGTGAAAGAGTTAAATCATCGCTATATTTTGATTATGTATTTATTCGTATGCCAATAGAAGAAGAGCAATCAGTTAGGCAACTCTTTGAATCAGAGCAGTTTGATGTGGTAATAAATCTGGCAGCACAAGCAGGAGTCAGATATTCTATTTCAAATCCTCGCTCATACATAGTTTCAAATATAGACGGTTTCATAAATATTCTTGAAGGATGCCGAAATACATCAGTAAAACATTTTATATTTGCGTCATCTTCAAGTGTTTACGGTCTAAATGGCAAAGTTCCGTTTAGCGAAAGTGATTCAATAGCTCATCCTGTTTCACTTTACGCAGCGACAAAGAAAAGCAACGAGCTTATGGCTCATGCGTACTCACACCTTTATGGCATTCCCACTACGGGACTCAGATTTTTCACTGTATATGGACCGGCGGGACGTCCGGATATGTCCCCTTTTCTTTTTACTGACGCAATTCTTAAGGACAAGCCTATAAAAGTGTTTAACGGAGGTCACATGGTACGCGACTTTACTTATATCGATGATGTAGTGGAAAAGGTTGTGAGTATTGTTGGTGTTGTCCCGGAGAGGAATAATAAATGGGATACAGTCTCTGCAGACCCTGCATTTTCATCTGCACCATACACGCTTTATAACATAGGAAATTCCCATCCTGTACAGTTAATGAACTTTATTCATGAGATTGAACTTGCAGTTGGTAAAACTGCTAAGAAGGAATTTCTACCTATGCAGCCTGGCGATATGTATCAGACTTATGCAGACTGTCACCGCATTGAAGATATAATAGGAACAATATGTCATACACCTCTCAGTGTTGGCATCAGAAACACCGTTGAATGGTTTAGAAATTATTATAAAATATAAATATTTGTGATAAAATGAATATAGCAATAGTTGGCACAGGATATGTAGGACTTGTTTCAGGTACTTGTTTCGCTGAAATGGGAATTAACGTTACATGCGTAGATATCGACGAAAATAAGATTGAGCGCCTTAAAATTGGTGAGATTCCGATTTATGAGCCGGGACTTGAAGAAATGGTATTGAGAAATGTGTCTGCAGGAAGACTCAAGTTTACCACTGACTTAAAAAATGTACTCGATGACGTTGAGGTGGTATTCTCTGCTGTTGGCACCCCTCCTGACGAAGACGGATCTGCAGACCTAAAGTATGTCCTTGCAGTAGCTAAGACTTTCGGTCAGAATATCAATAAGTACACCATTATGGTCACTAAATCTACCGTGCCAGTAGGAACAGCAGCCAAAGTGCGAGAGGCGATTAATAAGGAGTTAGCCGCTCGTGGTGTAAGCGTAGATTTCGATGTTGCTTCCAACCCGGAATTTTTAAAGGAAGGAGCTGCTATAAAGGACTTTATGATGCCGGACCGCGTCGTTGTGGGTACAGATTCTGAGCGAGCAAAAAAGGTGATGGCACGACTCTATAAGCCGTTTATGCTTAGTGGAGATAGAATGATTTTCACAGATATACCAAGTGCGGAAATGATTAAGTATGCTGCAAACTCTATGTTGGCAACTCGCATATCATTCATGAATGACATAGCAAACCTTTGTGAGCTTGTTGGCGCGGACGTAAATATGGTGAGAAAAGGAATCGGTGCAGATACTCGTATAGGAAGAAAATTTCTATATGCAGGTTGCGGGTATGGCGGTTCTTGCTTTCCTAAAGACGTTAAGGCATTGATTAAAACTGCAGAGAAAGCGGGGTACGAAATGCAGGTTCTTAAGGCTGTAGAGGCTGTAAATGAACGTCAAAAAGGCATTCTATTTGAAAAGCTAAGCAAACACTACTCCGGTGACCTTGCGGGGAAAACAATAGCTCTTTGGGGACTAAGCTTCAAACCGGAAACTGATGATATGCGTGAAGCACCATCACTCGTGATAATAGAACACTTGCTAAAAGCAGGATGTATTGTCAAAGTATATGACCCTGTCGCTATGACTGAATGCAAGCGTCGTATTGGCGATGTTGTCACATATTGCGAAGACATGTATGATGCTGCCGTTGACGCAGATGCAGTCTTGATGCTCACAGAATGGAATCAATTTCGTGTCCCTTCATTGTCTGTTCTTAAGAAGACAATGAATAGCTTAGTAATCATTGATGGCAGAAACATCTATGATGCAGAATACCTTGCGGAAAATGGCTTTACTTATTACAAAATCGGTTAGAAAATACAATAAAACAACGGTTATTACGTTATGATTGTAATGTAATTCCGAAAATAATGACTATAGTAAAAAAGATATTTTTCATGCTTACTCTCTTGTTGCCTTTTATTGCAAATGCACAAGATGGTAGCACTGCATACAATTTTCTTGATGTCACTCAGTCTGCTAAAATATACGGACTGGGTGGCGTTAACATTACAAACGTTACCGAAGACATTACAGCAACTGACCAGAACCCGGCACTTATGGGACCAGAAATGAGCGGACAGGTTGCACTGTCTTACATGCGTTATCTTGGGGAGAGTAATTTTGCCGGAATTGTTTACACACACTCATCTGGCGAGAGTGCGGCATGGGCTGCCGGAATACAGTATTTCGGATATGGCTCCATGAAAGAAACTGATGCATCAGGAATGATTCTGGGCGATTTTTCTCCACAAGACATAAATTTCTATGGTGCATATAGTCGAGACCTAAGTAGCACAGTTAGAGGTGCGTTTAAAGTAAAAGCCATTTATAGCGCATATGGGGATTACTCCGCTTTGGCACTTGCAACAGACCTCGGAGTGAACTATTATAACGATGAAAACGACCTTTCCCTCTCTGCTGTTATCGCTAATCTTGGCGGACAAGTGAAGCGATTTGACGAGAGTTACGACAGGCTTCCGATAGACGTTCGTCTCGGTTGGGCTCAGAAGTTTGGGAGTTTTCCTGTTCGCTTTTCAATCACAGCATGGAACCTCACGAAATGGCATCTCCCCTACTACGACAATGGGGATGGCACAGCGAATGACGCGCCGGAGCTAAAAGACAGCTTTAGCAGCAATCTTTTCCGCCACCTGATTTTCGGAGCAGAATTATCAAACGAAAAGATTTATTTCACAGCAGCATACAACTATAAGACTCGCTCTGATATGAGTACCTATTCCCGTAGTTTTTTCTCCGGTTGGAGTCTTGGAGCAGGTGTTAATTCTACTAAATTCAGATTAGGACTCGCATTTTCACAGCCCCACACAGGCGCGACAACGTTTATGGTAAACATAGGTCTTAATTTAAGCGATATTACTAAATGAAATAATTATGGACACTAAAAAAATCACTATAGCAATCGACGGTTACTCATCTTCAGGTAAGAGCAGTATGGCAAAGCGTCTTGCAGCCACTATTGGTTACAGATATATCGACTCCGGCGCAATGTATCGCGCTGTTACGTTATATGCAATGCGCAATGGTATGATTGATGACTCAGGTAATCCTGACGAAAAAAAAAATAATTGAAGCTCTGCCTGATATCAACATTGACTTTGCAGTTTCTGACGGCATCCAAAACACCATTCTAAATGGAGAAAACGTAGAGAAAGAAATACGTCAAATGGCGGTATCAAACAATGTTTCTCCTGTTGCCGCAATTCCAGAAGTTCGCCATGCGCTCGTAGCGAAGCAGCAAGCATTTGGTGCAGAAAAAGGGATAGTGATGGATGGGAGAGATATTGGCACAACAGTCTTTCCAGATGCAGAACTAAAGATTTTTGTACGCGCGTCAGCCGAAACACGTGCACAGCGTCGTTTCAAAGAGCTTATAGAAAAAGGCAGCCAGGCATCATACGAAGAAGTGCTTGCAAATGTAGTGCATCGTGACCATATAGATGAAACACGCGCAGAGAGTCCGCTCAGACAAGCCACAGATGCAATCCTGCTTGACAACTCCAATATGACGATTGAAGAGCAAAACGGGTGGATTTTAGACAAATACAACGAAGCGATTTCAAAATTATGATACCAAACATCGAGATAGACAGCCAATCGGGATTTTGCCATGGCGTAGTAACGGCTATTGGCAAAGCGGAAGAAGAACTCGACCGCTCCGGCATGCTATACTGTCTCGGTGATATTGTACATAACAGCGACGAGGTAGAAAGGCTTAGGAATAGAGGTCTTATAACTATCACGCATGAACAGCTAAAAGACCTCAAAAACGTCAAGGTTTTGCTTCGAGCACATGGCGAGCCACCATCCACATACAAACTGGCGGAAGAGAACAATATAGAAATTATTGATGCCACTTGCCCGGTAGTGTTAATGCTGCAGAAACGCATTAAGCAAAGCTATTCAAACAATTTCACCACATCTAAACCTCAAATTGTAATTTACGGCAAACATGGGCATGCCGAAGTTAATGGACTTGTGGGACAGACAGATGGAGAAGCTATTGTTGTTCAAGACCTTAGCGAGATTGATAAGATTGATTTCAGCCGAGACATAGAGCTATATTCCCAGACAACAAAGTCACTTGAAGGATTTCAAGAGATTATAAAACAAATAGAACACAGAAAATCTCCGGATACGGTATTTCACAGTTATGACACCATTTGCCGGCAAGTAGCAAATCGTGTTAATCATCTCAAGGATTTCGCTATGCGGCATGACCTTATACTTTTTGTTTCCGGAATCAAGAGTAGCAATGGTAGAGTACTTTTCAATCAGTGTCTTTCGGTAAATCCTGACACAAAGCTCCTCAGTAACGCAGACGAACTAAATCCCGAATGGCTTGAAGGGAAAACAAACGTAGGTATCTGTGGAGCAACCAGCACTCCACGCTGGCTCATGGAACAAGTAAAAGACAAATGCATTAATTACTACACGAAAAAATGAAGAAGATTATCATATCAATAGTATTTCCCCTATTAACAATGCTTTATTCTTGCTCCGGCGAGACACAAAAAGCTGTAAACACGATAGACTATTCAGAGATTGACTCTATTGCGCAGGTTGATGCTGCAAGATTTATCAGAGCAGTTTATGCATGCAAAACCGAGATGCAATTAGAAGACGAAATCTTAAAAACAAAAGACAAGGAGAGGGAAATTTGCGAACAAAAAGGGAAGCAAATTTCAGACCGTTATGTTAAGACTTTCCGTGAAACTGTTGAGCAAAAAAGCGATACCATCGCATCGCTAATTTTCAGATAACAAATTGATTATGTATATTTTGGCCATAATATAGGCTGAAAATACTTGAATTGGTGGTTGTTTTTGATTTAACATTTGCAAATTACTGTATTTGTATTATAAATTACATTAAAGTTTGTTAAACTCAAAAATTAAACACGAATTTACTTGACTTTTCTTTTATATTTCAGTAAATTTGCATTATGAAAACGAAAGCAGATATACTATGGTCTGTAATTCGATGGAGAAGAATTTTTAATGTATTGCTTTTTTTGTTGTTGTGTGTCGTCGCAAAGGCTCAGGTGTACACGGATACGCTTAGTGTCACTTTATATTATCCGTGTGGCAGTAGCAATATAGCCGTAAACCCAAACAACACACGTTCATTAGGGCAATTCATCCATCAATTAGACTCAGTGGGGCAGATGTATGTCATCACACCTATCAGCCTCTCTTTGACTTCGTCTGCATCACCCGAAGGAGGAATCAAAATCAACCGTCTGCTATCACGCCGCAGAGGAGAATCTGCACTAAACTATCTCAATAGTCACTCAGAGCAATTCAAAGCCATCTCACAAGAGACTGAATGTGTAATAGAAGAGCTAACCACCAACCATCTCAGGAGCAAGATATCTCGTTCAAAGTATCCAAATATGCGATATGCCAAAGTCACCCTTCACTATAAGGGCGAGTCTAAAAATCTGCCGGATACAACTGTGAGAGAAATCGCGCCCTTAGATACAATTATAACCCCAGTAGTTCAGGAAAATGATTCTATCGAATGCGAAAATATAATAGTAGAAGAGCCCGAGGTTGATTTGGGAAGTCACGGAAACACATACAACCCAATCCTTTTTGTGAAGACAAATCTGCTCTACGACCTTCTGACATGCGTCAACGCTTCAGTGGAAGTTCCATTGACGAAAAAATTGACAGCTGAAGCGACATACGTAAATCCTTGGTGGAGAAATACATCAAATCACAAGACACTGCAAATACGCTATTTAGGTGTCACACCAAGGTATTATTTCAAGAACTCTGAAAAGCCATATACGTCGTTTTATGCGGGATTGACAGTTGGCGGAGGGAAGTATGACCTACAATGGACACGACGAGGAGTACAAGGCACTATGTGGCATGTATCACCAACAATAGGCTACACCCACCACATCTCAAAGAGATGGAAGATGGAGTATTCCGCATCTATAGGGTACATTCAGACCAAATACACCAAGTACAACCAGGTAGATGAGACTCGATACGGAATAATCAAGGTCAGAGACTATCCGTGGGTATCTCACATGATGAGAACGGTACTTCCAACATCGCTCAATGTTTCAATAGTATATACACTCACGAAATAAAAAACAACGCGCAACAAAATGAAAGCAAGATTTATCATACAGATATTTGCCGGCATCCTCTTGATGATGATGTCATCTTGTTCGCGCGACCACCTATACTACGATGCAATAAGCCGCAGCCAGGTTCAACTAAATATAGACTGGAGCCAGACAGCCTTTTCTGTGGTTAATAGTAATTACGATAGAGACAACCTGCTGAACGGCGTGACAATCTTTGCTTTTGACGCTGAGACGCAGCAGCTTTCGACTGAACTGCCACCGGATGCTAACTGGAAGTTTCCTCGCCTCAGCCTCAATCCGGGTACATACCATCTAATTGTGATAAATGACAGTCGTGTTGAACTGCCGACAATAAACTTGGATATGTCACAACCATTTGAAGATTTTTGTGCATATTTGGATGTTGATACGGTATATACAGAATATCCTGA
This sequence comes from Muribaculaceae bacterium, assembly GCA_051871335.1. GTDB lineage: Bacteria > Bacteroidota > Bacteroidia > Bacteroidales > Muribaculaceae > CAJUPY01. Next base: position 14,238 of record JBJECS010000106.1, read on the forward strand.
CTATCTAACAGTATCATCTGTACGCAACGTCAATTTCAAATCTTCATTCAGAGATTATTTCTACGACCAGCCGGACGACTACATCACAGACTTCGTGACAGAGGAGATTGACACCGAGCAACATCCAGTGACAAAGAAGGTAAATATCCGAGCATACATCAAGGGCATGAACTATTGCAGAGGAATGCAACCCTCTTTTATATCAGGACTTGCCAAGAATGTGAACCTTGCAACAGAGATTCCAGGCAGACAAAAAGTGGTGTATGCGTTCAACCTTATCAACCTTGAGTATCGCAACAGTGAATACACCGAGGCAATGCTCACACAGTCGTTTAACAGCTATGGTTTCAGCAAGGAAAATCTGCAGACAGGAACGAAATTTGAAGTAACGCTTAACTTCGTTCTTGTTGACAATAGCATCCACATTGTGAAGGCAGATGTAACGGAGCAATTAGAGCAATGGCTCAATGAACACATGACAGACGGAAACCTATATCAAGACATTGACATCGAGATAGAGGTTACACTCCCCCCTGTCAGTCCCTGCCCATCAGATGCAGAAGGATTTGTACCAGAAACTCTTCCCTGGAATGACATAACTCAAAATATAATAATTTAAAATACAATAATTTAAAACCAAAATTTTTATGATAAAAAAGATTTATTTACTTGCTTGCCCGGCACTGCTTGCACTAAGCAGTTGCACCAGCGAAGTCAATGATGACAATTTCATTGACAAGACCAATTCCATCTCATTCGCGGCTTATCCTACTAAGTCTCGTGCAGTTGGCGCTGATATTACATCAGAGAATATGATAGGAGATAAATTCGGTGTAGCTGGTTATTCAAACAATAACTTGTATTGGTATACAGGAACAGAAGCCGGTGTTGCTCAGCAGTATGTCACAAGTTCAAATAGTTGGGAATATGCAAATATGGCAGATTTAAAGTATTGGCCTGAAACCGACATGGATTTCTATGCTTACTTCCCATATTCTGACAATGCTACATTTGCTGCAAGCAATGCTTCCGGCAATGTTATGACAATCACCGGCGTGGATTGTTCACACGATGTTCTCTTTGCTTATGTGGGTGGTCAGACTAAAATAGACCGTGTTCCTCTTACATTCCACCATGCATTCTCAAAAATTAAAACTTTGCAGATTGAAATGGCTGCAGAAGGAATTGTCTACAAGAGTGGGTGCAATGTAGAAGTTAAGGGCGCTGAGTTTATCTACACGAGGACAAAAGGAAATGTCAAAGTAAATAATACGGGTATTGCTTCTTATAATGTTGCAGAATCAAACCTTGCCCTTACTGAAACATTAGCAAGTGCTGTTACAATCAATAGCACAAATACCTCTACCAATATCATTGACTATGGTACAAATGCAAAGGGGTATTTCTTTGCGACTAACGGCAGCACTGCAGTAAACAACGTGATTGGTACAGGAGCTTTAATGTGGGACGGTGTAAAGGAAAGTATTGGAGAAACAGGCAAACTTTCTACCAGTGGTCTTGTATGCCTCAAACTTACTTGCAAAGTTTGGAACGGAGCGACAGGCAAGGAACAGTATTATGTGGGTGGTGCAGGCACATACGGTGAAGTTTATATTCCTCTCAAAGGCACAGATTCAGAATCAAATCTTGTATCAACATTTGATGCGGGCAAACGTTACATTTACAAGATTGTCATGAAAGACAATGTGGGTTTCACAGACGCTGGTGACCCAATCCTTACTCCAATACTCTTCAGTGTAGCAGGTGTTGACAATTGGGGCGACGTAACAGTAACAATCACACTCTAAATAAAATGTCACAACGCGTGAAGTTGCATTATACGGCAATTATATTGTCCATCATTTTGCTTCTACACAGTTGCAATAGTGTGGATGAATTCTCCGGGGGGAAGACCTCCGGGGAATCACCCATATTGTTATCAGCCAAACCGGCAACAGATTATTCAAGGTCATATATTCCATCTGGCATGTATGACAACTTTAAAGTGTATACTGTTTCAGAAAAAGGCAGCGTAAAGACAGTGGTGATGGACGGCTATGAAGTGAAATACATTACAGACAGCTGGACATACGTCACAGACACCCAACCGCTAATGTTTTGGGACATCAACGCAGACAGCTACACATTCACAGCAGGAGCGCCCATTGATGCTGTTAGTTCAATCAGTGCAACAACGATGACACTTAAGCTCAAAAATAACCAGACAGGAAGTGTTATGGCTTGCGAGCCGCTGAAAATTGAGAAAAGTTCGCCAAACTTCGGCAAGGCTGTGAACCTACTGTTTGGCTACGGTCATTGCGGAGTTTGTGTGGCATTCATGAAAAATTCATCGACAGAAACAACGATAACGGATATAAAGCTTACACCAGATTCGCCAATTGCTTCAGAGGCAGATTTGACTTACAACTATGACTGGAGCAGTGGAACGGCTGCAACCTCGAGTACAGTGAACACTACAGCTAAGAGCAGCGAAAGTTTCATCTATGCGGATGTGACCATTCCTGTAGGGACAAGTGATGCGGTACTATCGGCCACACGTTATTATTGCGTCCCTGATGCCGCAAACACGAAAGATTGGACTGTTTCTCTCACCTGCAGCGATGAAGTAAAATCTGCTTCATTCGTGAATAGTTACACCTGGGAAAGTGGAAAAAATTACATCTACATTTTCTCCTTAGAAGAAAATTCACCGAAGCTCGTCTATGTCATATCAGAAGAAATGACATATTTCGACTGCAACGATATCATCCCGGGAGGCACATTTTCGGGTTCAGACATGACTGAATAATAGTAGAATATGAAATACATCTGTCATATATTGTTTACGCTGCTGGTGCTGACCTCATGCACAGAAGAGCGAGTGCTGCGCGACAGTGTGCAGCGACTTGACATTACCTTTGCAAAAAAAGATTCGAGGAGCATTTGGAGCGACCAAACAGACACAGACAACAAAGCAGTATATATCTGGGAAAACAGCACAAATATGCTCACTGCTATCAAGCATGGCAGCAGTTATGTGCCGTTTTATGATGAGCTTTCTTCTGCTGCGCAATACCATTCACAGACCAAATTCGAGACCGTCGATACTGAAAAGTCCAAAATCAAGTTACAAACCTTATATGGTGTGAAATATGACGTTGCTGACAATGTTTATGTTTATCCTGTAGCATCCGGCGACGAGATGTATTGCTGCCACCCTATAAATGAACATACAGACGTGACAAGCAGCAGCGACGCAGTAACCGTGGATATGCATCTGCCATCTGCATTCACCTGCAATCAACTTAAAAACGACCTCACATCTTTCAGAGATTACTCATACGTCTATACTTCCACCACAATCCAATCCGTCAACGACAATCACGTGATAGCAAACACGTCACACTTTAACTCTGCTTGTGCCATAATCCGTTT